>NZ_DBIC01000263.1:0-10582 GCF_002296545.1 Herbaspirillum sp. UBA812
CACATCATCCGCTCGGCGAATTTCCATCATGTAAGCGGTGCTGACAGTGCGCCTCCGGGCGTGGAACTGCCGGCCAGCGCCATGCGTACCGACGAACGTTTCATCCTGGCCCGGCGCGGCAGTGGCCGGCCGCATGTGCGGCAGCGCTATCGCATCGAGCTCGATGACGGCAGCGTCATTGAAGGCGTCACTGATGAACAGGGACGTACGGCCTTGAGCCAGGACCAGGCCCTGCGTATCGCGCGGCTGCGGATCGTGAAGGAGTAGAGGATGAAGCAATCTTCCCTGCCGGAGCAGGCGGCAGAACCGACCCGGCTGGTCGGCACCGCCTGGGATGAAGACGGCAATGATGTGGCGCAATCGGTGCTGACCGGAGAGAACCAGAAGGTCAGGGCCTTGTGTCTGACCACGCCGGAGGTGGTGGTGCCCATTCTGTTCGTGCCGGGCATCATGGGGACGCGGCTCAGGGTCAGCAAACGCGACCAGGGGCCGGCCTGGCTGCCGCCCGAGAACACTTGGGAGACGATCACGCTGGGGCTCACGCATCTGGTCCGCACGGCGGCAGACCGGCAACGTTTGCTCAATCCGGAGACCACTGAGGTGGATGATAGCGGTCCGGCTTTTCCTGATGACACCAGCAAGACCCTGCTGTCGCTTGCTCCCGGCCAGACCGACGCCGAGCGTATCAAATGGCGCGGCTGGGGACAGCTCCATGCAGACAGCTATCTCGGCATTCTTTCGCTGCTGGAGACCAGCATGGCGATGATTTTCGATCCTGCCAGCCAGGGGGCCCGGCTCACTTCGCACTGGAAGGAGCTTGTGATGGATCGGCAGGATGCGGCCAAGCTGGGCGCGCAGAAGCCCTTTGTTGCAATTTCGGACGAAGACTTGAGAGATGCCGCAGAGGTGCTTTATCCGGTGCATGCGGTGGGCTACAACTGGTTGCAGAGCAATCTGGTCTCGGCGCAACGATTGGCTGAGGAGATCGAGCGTATTACGGCGTATTACCGCAGCAAGGGAAAGCGCTGTGAGGGCGTGATCCTGATCACGCACAGCATGGGCGGCCTGGTGGCACGTGCCTGTGCGCGGCTGCCGGGAATGACTGAACGCATTCTGGGCGTCATCCATGGCGTGATGCCGGCCATTGGCGCGCCGGCTACCTACAAGCGTATCCGGGCCGGGTTTGAAGGCATGGCGCAGGTGGTATTGGGACGCGATGCGGCTGACTGTACGGCGGTGATGGCCAATGCGCCGGGGCCGTTGGAACTGCTGCCGACTGCGCAATACAAGACCTGGACCAATCAAGGAGAGCGGCACTGGTTGCGCGCCAGCTATCGCGCCATCGGCCAGCGCGGGATGCCCGAGGAGATGGACAGCTTTTTGGGCGAGGGGGATCCCTACGCGCAGATCTATCTGAACAATTCGTCGGATTGGTGGAAGCTGGTGCGCGAGGAGTTGATTGATCCGGCGGGGAGGGAGGATAGGGAGCGGGCTGAGAGTGAGGGAAAGTTACTGGTTCGTACGGCTGAAGAAACGTCTGACTTTGATCGGTATAGAAAAAAGATGGAAGTCGCACAGCTCTTTCATCAACACATTAAAGACAGTTACCACCCCAATACCTACGCGTATTACGCCGCCGACCCACAGCAGCCTGCGTGGAACGAGATCAATTGGAAATGCAACCGCATGGTGTCCGGTGATCCGCTGAAGGCCCGGCTTGATGCCGATGATTTGAACGGCACGGTGACGCTGAGCTTCGACCAGTACCACAGCCATAACCAGTTTTTTATTTTGCAGAGTGGCACAGGCCCAGGCGATGGCACGGTTCCGGCTGAGTCAGGTCGATCCCCGCAGCCGTACGTCGTCCAGTTGTTCAAGCATGAAGGAAAGCTGAAGTCGCACGAGAGTTATGACCATCAGTTTTCTTTCAACGCCAAGGTTGCGCAGGCGACCACCTTCTATTCCATCATCAGAATCGTGAACACATCGGAGATTCTGAAAACGCTTTCATGAGAAAAATGCTGATGAGTAAATCGTTTCGACTTATTCCCTATCTGGTTATCGCTGCCAGTTTTCTTTTATCAGGATGCCTCTCACCTCAACCCAAGATTGCCATCATGAACAAAGTACAGGACAAGGAAGCTGATCCAACCATCTCAACTTTTTGTACCGGTCGTTTCCTGGTCGATATGCCAGCAGGATCGGTACTCAGTGGCGGCAATTATCGTTACGACTTTGCGCGGTTGGAGCAACCTAAATCCATGAGTCTGGAAGAGTTCGAGACCGAAATGGCGGCCAAGGAAAAGACCCTCAGGTCAACGAAGCATAACGTCGAGCCTAGTCTGTTGCGGTTATTGCTCAAACCGGATCTGCACTCGTGGATCTTCGTCTATTGGGAGCAAAGCGGTATTACATCAATAGCGCAGGTTGATGGATACCGTTGGATTGACGGCACTCGTTACGTGTTCAAAAAGGAGGCCGGCATGAGCAAACCCAGAACCGGAACAATGAGCCGCCAGGACTACACGATCGAGCGCATGCGCAAGATTCTCGCCAATCTGCAAAAACGGTCAACCCACAACATTCCGACTGAGCCCGGCTATTGCTTCGAAGACGGCTTCATCGCCAACCCCGAATGGGAAATGGAAGAAGCCGGCATTGACATCACCATCGCCGGCCATCCCGATGCCTTCGTTTCGGTCTGGTTCTACCCGCTCGCAAGGAGTGCCCACAGCAAGCCCTTGCTGGATCGCATGGGCGGGGTATTGCAGACGCTTGGCCAGATGGCGACCTCAGTGCACGTGCTGCGCAAGGGCGAGCGACAGGTCGGCCCCTATAGGGGCCAGGAATTCCTCGCCAGCGCCCCCAGCAGTCGCGGCATGCGCGGCCACAAGTTCATCTGGGAGACTGAGGGCGACGGCACGCTCGACACGCCTGCGCTCAAGATCGAACTCACCACAGGCTATCGCGACAAGAACGGCAATCCGCAACAAACCAGGCTGACCGATGAACAGGCCATCAAGCTGTGGGACGATGTCCTCAACAGCTTCCGGCTGCGCCCCGTGCTGGATCCCCAAGGGAGCCGGCCATGATTGCTCCGGTCAAGGGACCCGCGCCAACGCGCCTGGTCCCGACCGCATGGGACGAGCAAGGCAACGAGATCGCCCAGTCGGTGCTGACCGGCCAGCGCATGAAGGTACGAGCCCTGTGCCTGACCAGTCCGGACATTGTCATGCCCATCGTATTCGTACCCGGCATCATGGGCACACGACTCAAGCTCAAAGGTCGCGACAAGGGCCCGGCGTGGTTTCCTCCGGAGGGCGGATGGGAAACCCTGGCGCTGGCGCTCAAGCATGTCGTCCGCACGGCGGCGGACCGACAGCGATTGCTCAATCCCGATAGTACCGAGGTAGACGAAGACGGCCCGGCCTTTCCCGACGACATCAGCAAGACGCTGCTGGCCTTCGCCCCCGGCAAGAGCGACGCCGAGCGCATCAAATGGCGCGGCTGGGGGCAACTCCACGCGGACAGCTATCTGCCCATTCTTTCACTGCTGGAGACCAGCATGGCCCTGATCTTCGACCCTGCAAGCCAGGGGAAGAAGCTCACTTCACATTGGCAGGAACTCGTGATGGCACGACAGGATGCAGGCAAGCTGGGTGCGCAGAAGCCCTTCACGCCGCTGCAGGAAAAGCAGCTGCGGGAGGCTGCTGAACTGCTCTATCCGGTGCACGCAGTGGGTTACAACTGGCTGCAGAGCAACAAGGTATCGGCACAGCGACTGGCCAAGGAAATCGAACGCATCACCGCCTATTACCGCAGCAAGGGAAGAAGTTGCGAGCAGGTGATCCTGGTCACGCACAGCATGGGTGGTCTGGTCGCCCGCGCCTGTGCGGAGTTGCCGGAAATGGCCGAGCGCATCCTGGGCGTGGTGCACGGCGTGATGCCGGCCCTCGGTGCGCCGGCGACCTACAAGCGCATCCGGGCCGGCTTTGAGGGAGCCGGGCAGGTCGTCCTGGGGCGCAATGCCGCCGAGTGCACGGCAGTGATGGCCAATGCCCCCGGACCACTGGAATTGCTGCCGACGGCGCAATACAAGACCTGGAGCAATCGCGGGGAACGGCATTGGCTGCGGGTGAGTTACGTGGGTATCGGGCAGAGTGGAATGGCTGAGGAAATGGAAAACTTTCTGGGCGAGGGCGATCCCTACCGCAACATCTATCTCAACAATTCGTCGGATTGGTGGAAGCTGATTCGGGAGGATTTGATTGATCCGGCCGGTCGTGAAGATAGCAAGCATGCCAAGAAGGATGGAAAAGTGACGGTCGCAAAAACGCGACCCGCACCAG
Organism: Herbaspirillum sp. UBA812; assembly: GCF_002296545.1. Taxonomy (NCBI): domain Bacteria; kingdom Pseudomonadati; phylum Pseudomonadota; class Betaproteobacteria; order Burkholderiales; family Oxalobacteraceae; genus Herbaspirillum; species Herbaspirillum sp. UBA812. The sequence goes on from NZ_DBIC01000263.1 coordinate 4,350, forward strand.
ACTTCGACAGATATGCCAGGACCCTGAAAATCGCGCGCTCCCTTCACAAACAGATTGAAGACCGCTATCACCCGAATACTTACGCGTATTACGCCGCGGATGGACAACAGTTGGCATGGAACGAGATCAACTGGAAGTGCAAGCCGATGGTGCCTGGCGATCCGGCGAAAGCGCAGCTGGTAGCGGATGATCTGAATGGAATGGTGGAGCTGCGATTTGGCGGCGAGGACAATCGCTATTGCATTCTGCAGGATGGCACCGGCGCTGGAGATGGAACTGTCCCTGCCGAATCGGGAGCCGCTCCGAAACCGTTTGTCGTTCAGCTTTTCAAGCATGAAGGAAAGCTGAGGTCGCACGAGAGCTATGACCACCAGTTTTCCTACAATGCCGCAATTTCTCAGGCGGTCACCCTGTATTCAATAGTCCGTATTGTCAATTCTTCGGGGCTGTTGCGGAAATCTTGAGAAGAATAATGAGCATCAAAAAGTCTCCGCGCTTGAAAGTCGTCACGGCCATGCTGGTCTTGACGTCCTTGTCTGGAGACCTGACACCTTTCCAACGATTGACCATCATGAATAGTGCCCAGTCACGTCAAGCAACTCCAGCAGTCTCCACTTTTTGTACCGGCCGTTTTCTGCTCGACCTGCCAGCAGGTTCGACATTGAGTGGCGGTAATTATCGCTATGACTTCGCTCTTCTGGAGCAGCCAAAGGACATGAGCCAGGAAGAGTTTGAGAAGGAAATGGTCGCCAAGGAAGAGATTCTCAGATCGGCCAGGCACGATATCGAACCTGGCTTGTTACGCTTGCTGATCAAGCCTGATCAGTATTCGCGAATCTTTGTCTATTGGGAGGAGAGCTTTATCGAGGAAATAGTGCAGGTAGAAGGCTATCGCTGGATCGATGGCACCCGTTACTTATTCAGGACGGAGGCCGGCATGAGCCCACCGCCCGCCGGCATGCCGAGTTATCAGGACGACGCAGTGGAACGCATGCGCCTGACGCTGGCTGGCCTGCGTAAAAGAGCGACGCATGACATCCCCACCGCCCCCGGCTACTGCTTCGAAGGCGGCTTCATCGCCAACCCCGAATGGGAAAACGAAGAAGCCGGCATCGATATCGACATTGCCGGCCACCCGGATGCCTTCGTGTCCGTCTGGTTCTATCCCCTGGCGATGAGCAAGCACGACCGTCCGTTGCTGGAGCGCATGCGCAGCGGACTTCAGACCCTGGGCCGTTTGGCCACTGCCGTGCGCGTGCTGCGCAAGGGTGACCGCCAGATCGGTCCCTACCGGGGCCAGGAATTCCTGGTCACCGTCCCCAACAGCGGCGGCGGGCGCAGCCACAGCTTCATCTGGGAAACCGAAGGCCAGGGCACGCTCGATACCCCCGCCATCAAGATCGAACTGACCACCGGCCATCACGACCAGGACAGCAATGCGCAACAAACCACACTCAACGATACGCAAGCGCTGCAGCTGTGGGATGCCGTGCTGACGAGCTTCCGGCTGCGGCCAACGCAGGTAGCGCCAGCATCAACCACGTCAGGTACGCCGCCATAGCCGCCTGCAGCAAGGTCTCGGGTCCATCGCCCGAGGTTCACGCTGGCCTCGCCTCCACTCCTACCCTGCTTGAAAGGAATCCACCATGTCCAACATCATCCGCCTCGGCGACGCCACTTCCCACGGCGGCAAGGTCACGCAAGTGAGCGCGACCCATTTCAAGGTGGCCGGCCTGCCGGTCGCGCGGGTCGGCGATGCCTGCAGCTGCCCCCGGCAGGGGCACGACAACTGCACCATCGCCGAGGGACACCCGCATCACAAGATTGATGGCATCGCCGTCGCCTACGACGGCCACAAGACCAGCTGTGGTGCCACGCTCATCGCCAGTGCCGGCAATTTCAGCGCGCAATAGCGCTATCCCTTTCGTGCGATCTTGCGTGAACGGTCTCACGCATAGGCCAGCCGCGCCGCCGAGGGTGCCGCAACGCGCTTGAGCTCCGGTGCCCCGCCCTCCAGCTTGAACACCGACACCAGCCTTGCCAGCTGCGCCGCCTGATCCTGCAAGGATTGTGCCGCGGCTGCGGCCTGCTCGACCAGCGCGGCGTTCTGCTGGGTCACCTGATCCATCTGCACGATGGCCAGGTTGACCTGTTCGATGCCTGCACTCTGCTCCTGCCCGGCGGCGCTGATCTCGGTGACCACCGCACCGACCCGCTGCACGCTTTGCACCACGTCCTGCATGGTCCGTCCGGCCTGCTCCACCAGCCGGCTGCCATTGCCGACCCGTGCCACCGAGTCGGCGATCAGACCCTTGATCTCGTGCGCGGCGGTCGCGGAGCGCTGCGCCAGCGCCCGCACTTCCGAGGCCACCACCGCGAAGCCGCGTCCCTGCTCGCCCGCGCGCGCGGCTTCCACCGCCGCATTCAGGGCCAGGATATTGGTTTGGAAGGCGATCCCGTCGATGACCCCGATGATGTCCACGATCTTCTTGGAGGACGCGTCGATGGCGCCCATGGTATCGACCACCTGGCTCACCACCTCGCCGCCCTGGCGCGCGATGTCGGAGGCCGATCCGGCCAGCTGGTTGGCCTGGCCGGCATGACTGGCGTTCTGCTTGACGGTGGCGGTGAGCTGCTCCATCGACGAGGCCGTTTCCTCCAGCGAGGCCGCCTGCTCTTCGGTACGCGAGGACAGATCCAGATTGCCGCGCGCAATCTCGCTGCTGGCCGTGGCAATCGTATCGGTCGAGACCCGCACCTGGCTGACGATGTCCAGCAAGCGGTCATTCATCTTCTTGAGCGCGCGCAACAGCATGCTGGTTTCGTCGCGGCCCTGTGTATCGATGGCCGAGGTCAGGTCACCGGCCGCCACCGTCTCGGCCACGCGCACCGCGCGATCCAGTGGCGCGGTGATGCTGCGCGTGATCATCCAGGCGATCGCCGCCGCCGCCGCCAGCCCGGCGGCCGCCAGCACCAGCAGCAGCGTGCGGGCCTGAACGTAATTGCTTTCGACTTCATCGCCGGCACTCTTCATCATGTCGTGCTGCTGCTTGATGAGGGCGTCGGCGGCGCTCATGGTGGCGCTCTGCACGGGCCGCACCTCGTCGATCAGCATGTCGATCGCACCTTCCTTGCCGCCCTGCTGCACCATGGCCAGCACCTTGTCGCGTTTTTCGAAGTAGGCGTTCTGGGCCGTCACCAGTTTCTTCAGCGCGCTGCGGCTGTCGTCGTCGGTAAGCAGCTTCTCCAGCTGCGCCAGGTCCTCGCGGATGGCACGGTCGGCACCGGTGATGCGGTCGTATTCGCTTTTTATCTGCGGCTCGCGCTTCAAGAGCAGAATGTTTCGTACCGAGCGCGCGATCAGGTTGAGCTGGTCGACGATATCGCCCGCCACTACGGTCTTGGGATACTTGTCGTGGATCACATCCTTCATTTGCCCGTTGAGCTGCCCCAGGCGGGCGATGCCGCTGGCCGCCATGGCCAGCATCAGGATCATCAGCAGACCGAAGCCCAGCCACAGGCGCGCACGAATGGTCACATTGGAAAGTTTCATGGAATTCCCCCTTGTTATCGTTGATTGTCGGCAAGCAAGCCGCTGGCGCGGCGTAACCGTAAAGCAACTAATGCGTGGCATCACGTTGCGGCCTGCCCGCTTCAGCATAGGTGACAGGAAGGAGGAATCCAAGCGCGGCCGATGCCGCGCAGCAGGAGTGCGGCCGGGCTCAGCCCGGCGCGGGCATGACCTCCACCCGTAGCGCTCCCGGCGCAGGAGAAAAACCGAAGCGCACCGGCAGAAAGGCCTCGATCACCTCGGCATTGGAGGCCATGTGCGGGCTCAGTTGCGTGGTGGTGAAGCGCCCCGTGCCGGCCAGTGCCAGCGGCAGCATCAGCTGATCGGCCAGATGCTCGCCGACCGCCGCATTGCTCTGCAGATAGCGCTGCATGGGCCCCAGGGCTTCCAGAGCCACCTGTTCGGCCGGCCGGGATTTGGCACCATGGCCGCAGAACAGCTCGTCCACATGCGCATGCGTCACATGCAATTCGACCAGATTGCCCGGACCATCGCAGTCGCTCAGCGGGATCACCTTGCGATCCTGCAAGCCCTCCACGGCTTCGCCCAGGACCTGCAACTCCCGCTTGCCGATGGCACTCGGCAGATTGGCCACCAGGGCGCGCGCCCGCGTCTGCAGCAGCGCGCCGCGCTCCTCCAGGACCAATCCGCCCAAGACATGGCCCGCTTCCACCTGCAGGCGCACCTGGCCGCCGCCGGCCGGATGGAATCCGTGCCGCAGCAACTCCAGCGTGACCGATGCCCCCATCCGCCGCAACAGCGGCAGGAAGCAGTGCTGCAGGAAATCGGCCGACGGGGCCAGGGGATTGTGCGTGCCGCCGCTGACCTCAATGCAGAAGCGCCCCGTTGGCGCGGCCAGCAGGGCGGGCAGCAGGGTTTGCAAGACCAGCGTGGTACTGCCGGCCGAGCCGATGGCGAAACGGTAATCGCCGCTGCGCAGCGCACCGGGCGCAAAGCGCAGCGCGCTGCTGCCGGGCTCGGCACCTTCCACGACGGCGTCGCACAGGGTGGCGGCGGCCGTCACGGCGGCCAGGTGCTGGCGCATCAGACCGGGTTTGGGGCGTTTCGCCCGGATCGCGCCGAGCTCGAATGGACGCCCCGTGATCATCGCCAGGCTCAGCGCACTGCGCAGGATCTGGCCGCCACCATGGCGGCCATCCAGGGTCAGAGGAGAGGACATGTGTGTTCTTTTCTTTCTTCGTATGTTGCGTTTTGTTCCTGTGCGCGAGCGGGCCTGACCAGCATCGTACCGAGTGCGTAATACGCCCTCGGTACGATGTATTTCAGCCTTTCACGCAGACGATCTGGCGCAGCGTATGCACCACTTCCACCAGGTCTTGCTGGGCCGCCATGACGGCATCGATGTCCTTGTAGGCCATCGGGATTTCGTCGATGACGGCTTCGTCCTTGCGGCACTCCACACCTTCGGTGGCGCGGATGTGATCCTCTACCGAGAACCGTTTCTTGGCCTCGGTACGGCTCATGGTGCGTCCTGCACCGTGGCTGCAGCTGTGGAAGCTCTCGGCCTCGCCCTTGCCGCGCACGATGAAGCTCCTGGCCCCCATCGAGCCGGGAATGATGCCCAGTTCGCCGGCACGGGCCGATACTGCACCCTTGCGGGTGACCAGCACATCCTGGCCGAAGTGATGTTCCTTCTGCACGTAATTGTGGTGGCAGTTCACCGCCTCCACGTGCGTCTGGAAAGGCTTGGCGATCACGCTGCGTACAGCGGCGATCAGGTTCTGCATCATCACTTCACGGTTCATGCGCGCAAATTTCTGTGCCCAGCCCACGGCTTGCAGATAGTCGTCGTAGTGCGTGCTGCCCTCCTTCAGATAGGCCAGGTCGCGATCCGGCAGGTTGACCATGTGCTTGCGCATGTCCTGCTGCGCCAGTTCGATGAAGTGGGTGCCGATGGCATTGCCCACGCCGCGCGAACCCGAGTGCAGCATGAACCAGACTGCGCCCTCTTCATCCAGGCAGATCTCGATGAAGTGATTGCCCGACCCCAGCGTGCCCAGGTGCTTGTAGTGGTTGGTCTTCTCCAGCTTGGGCGTCTTCTGGCACAGCACGTCGAACTCATCCTTCAGCGTCTGCCATGCGGTATCGACCGGTGCCGGCGGATTTTCCCAGGAACCCTGATCGCGGCCGCGATGGCTGCGCGTGCGCGGCGAGGAGCCGTGCGGCACGGCGCGTTCGATGGCACTGCGCAAGGGACCCAGGTTGTCCGGCAGGTCGGCGGCGCACAGGGTGGTCTTGGCCGCCATCATGCCGCAGCCGATATCGACCCCCACGGCGGCGGGAATGATCGCGCCCAGGGTCGGGATCACGCTGCCGATGGTGGAGCCCTTGCCCACGTGCACATCCGGCATGACCGCAATGTGCTTGTAGATGAACGGCATCCTGGCCGTATTGCCCAGCTGGGTTTTTGCTTCAGCTTCCACCGGCACGCCGCGCGTCCACATCTTGACCGGCTTGCCCTGCCCGGTGGCCAGGGTGTCGTAGGTCGCTGGTGGATGTTGTCGAGTTTGTCCATTTTCGTTACTTTCTTGCTGAACATGAGGGAAGGCGAGGCGCGACAAGGGTGCCAGCGACAGGTTTTCCGTGAAGGTAGTCGCTTGCGCATTCGCGCCTCACCTGAAAAAGTCGGGGCTCCTGCCCC
>NZ_DBIC01000263.1:10879-32324 GCF_002296545.1 Herbaspirillum sp. UBA812
AGGGCTCCTGCCCCTCGGCGGCCCGGCAATTCCGGGCCGCCCGCTTCATTCCGACCAGATCGGCAGGATTTGCGCCGATTCTTGCGAACCGCCGCCCCGGAGTTGAACCGGGCTACCCAATGTAATCCTGCCAGCATTCGGAATGATCAGGACCACTCCCGCCCGACCAGAATGTGCGCGATACGGAGATGTAATCGCAACGGCATTCGGGCGGCAGTGGCAACCTGTCTTGCACCATCAAAGCGGTGTGGATGCGATCTCCTGCACCCAGTGTCCCGCCTGCATCTGTCCGGCCGCAAAGCTGGCCAGCAGTTTGAAGACCTCATCGGAGAATCCGCCGATGTTGAGGATATCGTCCGACTCCGGCGCCTGGCTGGTGGCATACGGTGCCAGATCGATGCAGACCAGGCGCGCCTTCGGATTGCGGCGCTTGAACTGCTGCCACTGGCGCATCGTTTCGGTCGCGCCGCTGGCGTGATGGCGCAGCCAGGACTCGTTGTCCGACACCAGCACCACCAGATCAGCACGCTGCTGGCGTTCGTTCAACCAGCGCAGCGGCGCACTGCAGTCCGTTCCGCCCCCACCGATACGCGCCAGCCGCGCGGCGTTGGCCATGACCTTGTCATGGGGAACCAGTGGGCAAGGCACCACGCGCTGTTCGAACGGCAGCACGCAGGCCGCAGGATTCTTGCGCACGATGGCCGCGGCCAGCAGTGCAGCCACGTCGATGCATCGCACCGCGCTGGTACCACCCGCACGCATGCCGCTCACCGGGCTGGACATCGAACCCGACACATCCGGGCAGACCACGACCGCGCCTTCCAGCACCGGCACATTGGCCAGCGCGATTTCCATGGCGCTCTGCAAGGCGTCGCGCACCAGCTCCGGTACTGTTCCGGCAGCAGCCTGCCATGCGGCCATCAACTGATACGGGAACACCCGTGCCGCGGCAATGGCCTGTGGATCAGACAGCTTGGCGGCGATCAGCTCGGTCATGCCGGGCAGCTCGAACACGCCGTGGCGCGCGAAGCTGTTCAGGTTCATGCGCACCATGTGCCAGCCACCCTGCCGCGCCATCCCGGCCCATTCTTGCGTGCCCGGCTGCAAGGCAGTGAGCAACTGGAATGGCACCGCCGGTACCGGCTGGCTGCGGTCGCGCTGATAGGCCCGCAGCGCAAGCGTCAGCGGCGGCAATGCGGCCTCATCAAACGGGCGGCCGATCAGCCAGGCGAAGAACGCGGCGCGCCACGGTTCGGCCGGCTTGGGATGCACCATGCGGACCACGTCGGCCAGCGACGGCGACTGCCCTATACAGGCGGCCAGCAGTTGCTGCTCCGTGGCCTGGTTCAGCCAGGCCTGCACCAGCTTCTTGGGACGAGTGCCCAGCGACTTGCGGCCGGTCACGCCGGAACGCAGGATCTGTACGAAATTGCGCAGCATCTTGCCCTGATCTACCACCCCGGCAAATGCCGGTGCCAGTTCATCGGCACCACGGGCGGCCAGCACGGCCAGCAGCAGCGCCGGCATGTCCTTCATGTAGCTGCGGCGCCGAGCGTACAGCGCGGTCTGGGCGATGAAGCGCGGGGCGATGTCCTGGCTCAGTTCCAGCACGGTGGCCAGTTGCGCTTCGGCACTGGCGTAGAAGGTGCGGTTCAGGCAGCCGGTGGCCGCGTACTGCGCCAGGATGTGCTCCTTGCTCAAGGCATAGGCAGCGCCACCGGCGTGGTTCATCGCATCGGCCGCCGGCAGCAGGCGGCGCTTCAGGGTCTGGAACAGTTGCACATTCGCCATTTTCTTTTCCTCGTTGATCGCTTGGTCTTGCTCCCTGTATTGCAACGGGTGTGCCAGGTCTGGCGAGATGCCCGGAAATTTCTTTTAACTCATTGAATTGATTGAATAAATCAGATTTCAGGAAGATTTTCTGCGATTTGCCTGCGCCCGAGAAAAACACGATAATTTATCCATCAAGATAAGAACTTATCCAGTTATATGGCAAAGAAAAAAGTAGTCATCGGTTTCGTCGGCACCCAGCTTGACCACGGACGTGGCGCTGCGCGCTGGGAAAAATGGCGTCCGACCATCGCGCTGACGCAGTACCCGGACGTGGTCATCGACCGTCTGGAACTGCTCTACATCGGCGAGCGCCATCTGGGGCTGGTCGGGCAGATCGGGCGCGACGTTGCCAGCGTCTCGCCTGATACCGTCGTGCGGCCGCATGATCTGCCGATCCAGGACCCCTGGGATTTCGGGGAGGTCTACGCCAACCTGCTCGATTTTGCGCGCGCCTATCCGTTCGATACCGACAACGAGGAATACTGGATCCACATCACCACCGGCACCCACGTGGTCCAGATCTGCCTGTTCCTCATGACCGAGGCGCGCTACCTGCCCGGCGTACTGTTGCAGACCTCACCGCCGCGCCGGCAGGCGGCAGGCTCTCCTTGCAGCTATGCCCTCATCGACCTCGACCTGTCGCGTTACGACCTGATCGCGCAGCGCTTTTCGAGCGAACAGCGTGAAGCGCTGGCCTTGCTGAAGTCCGGCATCCCCACGCGCAATGCGCACTTCAACCACATGATCGAGGAGATCGAGCGCGTGGCCATCCGCTCGCGCGCACCGATGTTGCTGATGGGGCCGACCGGGGCCGGCAAGTCCTTCCTGGCGCGGCGCATCTACGAACTGAAGAAGTCGCGGCATCAGTTGGAGGGCCGCTTTGTCGACATCAATTGCGCCACGCTGCAGGGCGACGGTGCTGCCTCAACCTTGTTCGGTCACGTGCGCGGTTCCTTCACCGGTGCAGCCCATGATCGTCCGGGCTTGATGCGTTCGGCGCACAAGGGATTGCTGTTCCTCGACGAGATCGGCGAACTGGGGCTGGATGAACAGGCCATGCTGCTGAAGGCCATCGAGGAGAAGCGCTTTCTGCCGGTCGGTGCCGATATCGAGGCGCAGAGCGATTTCCAGCTCATTGCCGGCACCCATCGCGACCTCGCCCGCGAGGTCGCGGCGGGCCGCTTCCGCGAGGACCTGTTTGCCCGCATCAACCTGTGGACCTATGCCCTGCCCGGCCTGGCCCAGCGCCGCGAAGACATCGAACCCAACCTCGACTACCTGCTCGAACGCTTCAGCGCCGAGCATGGACAGGTGGTGCGTTTCAACAAGGAGGCGCGGATGCGTTATCTGGCCTTTGCCGTGTCATCGGCAGCCAGCTGGCCGGGCAATTTCCGCGACCTGTCGGCGTCCGTCGTGCGCATGGCCACGCTGGCCGATGCGGGGCGCATCAACGATGCGCTGGTGGAGGAAGAGACCGCGCGCCTGCAGCTTCAGTGGCGCGCCAGTGCGCAGCCTGCGTTGGGAGAAGAGGACGTTGATCTGGACGCCTTGCTGGGTGAGCAGGCGCAGGCGCTGGATCTCTTCGATGCGGTGCAGTTGCGCGCCGTGGTTGCCGTGTGCCGCCGTTCGCGCTCGCTGTCGGAAGCGGGGCGTACGCTCTTCGCGGTCTCGCGCGATGCCAAGGCAAAGCCCAATGATGCGGATCGGCTCAAGAAATATCTGGCGCGCTTCGGCTTGGCTTGGGATGATGTGGCGGAGTGACACAAGCCAAGGCACGATGTGATGCGGTCGGCAAAGTCATTGCCCCTGCATCACCACATCCCGCAACAAGCGATCCAGCACCGAATATTCGCCCCGTCCATCCTTTTGGGGCGTGGGCACGTGCTCCAGCCGCTGCAATTCCAGTTCGATGAAACGATTGATCTCGGGCATGGCTGCGCCCTCTTCGGCCTCGCCCGCGCGCCGCTTGATGACCAGCAGTGCATCGATGGCCGCGCGCAATGCCGCATCGCTCACCATCGCCTCGACCAGGTCGAGGAAACGCATCGGCACCGGTCCGCGCTGCTGCTCCACCCACAGCGCCGCCATCAGCGGCCGCAGCACGTAGAGATATTTTTTCAGGCGGACGCGCTCTCCCTGCAGGTACTCGCGGTAATTCTTGCGTGCCATCTGCAGGTAGTGATGGAACACGCGATCCGGGCGATGTACCAGGTCGGCCGCCGCATTGATCTTGTCGACGAAGCTGACGTCGGCCCGGTAGACCACCGGCGACGACAGCCATTCCACCACCGTGGCGTTGCCATTGTGCAGTAGGGCCAGCGTCTTGCGCAGGTCCCAGCCGCTGACGTCATAGGTGGCATTGACGGGCAATTCGATCACGTCGCGGCCGGGGAAGACGGTGAGATACCAGTCGGGCCGGTGTACGTAGATGAAGCGCACGTCGTAGTCACTGTCCGGCGAGGCAAATCCCCAGCCCCGGCTGCCTGACTCGCACGCGAACAGTACGCGTACCTGATGCTCGGATTCGATGCGCGCAAGCGTCTTGTCGATCTCGGCACGGATCTGCGGATCAATCGGATGTTCATGGTGCTGCCAGTCGGCGGCAGCGGCGGGTGAGGAGGTGTCCATGCCGTGGATCATAGCAGGCAGGACCGGGCGGGAAGGCAAGGCCCTGGTGTTTCTCAGTCCCCCAGATCGATCGTCCCCGCCAACCGCACCGCCTCCGGCGTCTCATACATGGCCACCACCCAGGCCTGATCGGCATCAGCGGCATGCGCATTGAGCGTAGCCGCAACGAACTGGATGGAAGCACGATCCAGGCTGGCGTAGGGATCGTCCAGCAAGGTCAGCGTGGCGTGGGCCGCGAAGGCGGCCGCCAGGTAGACCTTGCGCTTGCTGCCGGTGGAGAGCATGAAGAGCTTTTTCTCCAGGTGCGGCGTCAGTGACAGACCTTCGGTGAGAGCCGGCAACAAGCCATGATCGAAATGCGGATACCGTTGCGCCAGGGCCGCAAAGACTTCCGGCGGCGTCATCTGGTCATAGGCCTCGGTCCGCGGATCGAGGAAGAACACTTGCCGACGGTAATTCTCGGGCTCGCCATCGAGTCGCACACCATTCAACTCCAGCACGCCATCGCGCGCCGGCATCAAACCACCCAGCAGATTGAGCAGCGTGGTCTTGCCGCGGCCATCGCCGCCGCGCACCAGCGTCACGCCGGCCGTGATGCGGGCCGAGAAGTCCTGGAACAGGTCCAGGCCGGGATAGGAAAAATTCAGGCGCGATACCAGCAGCAGCGCTGCGCGGTCAGAAACTTGGGTCATCGGTGAGGGGGCGTGGGGAATCGAAGGGAGAGCGGATTGCGCTCAGGAGCGCTGGCGGCGCGCCGCCTGGCGTTTGGCTTCCTCGGCGGCCTGCTTTTCCTTGCGCGCATCGGCCAGCATGGCCAGGGCCAACGCCAACGGCGGATAGAGCAGGATCAGGCCGCTCCAGTCGTGGTCCGACAGAAACATCAGCGCGGCGATGCACAGGTCGACCGCCATCAGGAACATCAATGGCCACCCCACGGGCGCACCCAGGAAGGTCTTCTGTCGCTTGTTCTTGAAATACAGTGCCATGCCGTTCACCCTGCTTTGTGTTTCGCTGCACGGCCGCCGGGCAGCGCCGCAGGGCGCATTGATGGGCGGGCAACATGCTGGCGATGGGTTGTCTCCTGCCCCGGATTATAAAAGATGTGGACCCGGGGAGGGAGCCGGCAGCACATCTTCCCATCCGGCAAAAATGGTCCAGCCTGTGGAAAAAATATAAAAAAAACGGTCCCGGCAAACGCCGGGACCGTTGTCCTTGGCAAGACCACCGCAGGCCGACAACTCAACGGGCCTTGGCTGCCCCCGGCCACATGCGTACCACCAGGGCCAGCACGGCCGCCGCCACTGCCAGTGCCACCACCGCGATCCAGCCCCACTGTGCCAGCGCCAGGCTGCCCAGCGCCGCACCGGCGGCCATGCCGATGAACATGCCCACGAACAGCACCGCATTCAGACGGCTGCGGGCACCGGGTTCGATGCTGTAGACGATGGTCTGATGCGCCACCAGCGTCGCCTGCACGCCCAGGTCAAAGCCGATGGCGGCCAGTGCCAGCAAGACCAGTTGACCTTGCGTCGAGAACCACGGCGACAGCGCCATCGAGGCGAAGGACAGCGCCGCCAGGCTCACACCCAGACGGGTCACCAGCTCCGGACCTTTCTTGTCCGAGATGCGGCCCGCCAGGGGCGCTGCCAGCGCACCAGCGGCACCGGCCAGACCGAAGGCACCGGCCGCCGCACTGCCGAGGTGGAACGGTGCGCCATGCAGCATCACCGCCAGCGTCGACCAGAAGGCCGAGAAACCGACCGACAGCAAGCCCTGGGCCAGCGCCGCACGGCGCAACGCGCCATGCTTGCGCACCAGCGTACCCAGCGAGCCCAGCAGTGCGCCATACGACAGATGCGTGGTCGGATGGAAACGCGGCAGCCCGCGCCACGCGGCCAGGCCGATCAGCGCGATGCTGGCCGAGGCCCCCACGAACATGGCGCGCCAGCCAAAGTGCTCGGCCACGAAACCGCTGACCACCCGCGACAGCAGGATGCCCAGCAGCAAGCCGGTCATGACGGTACCGACGATGCGGCCGCGATGCTGCTCCGGTGCCAGGGTGGCGGCGGCCGGGACGATGTCCTGCGCCAGCGTGGCCGTCAGGCCGATGGCCAGGCTGGCAGCCAGCAGGGTAGCGATGCCGGACGCCGCACCGGCCAGCAGCAGCGCCACCGTCAGGATGGCCGCCTTGATGAGGATGATGCGGCGGCGGTCATAACGGTCGCCCAGCGGTGCCAGCAGCAGGATGCCCAGTGCATAGCCGAGCTGGGTCGACATCGGCACCATGCCCACGGCGCGCTCGGAGGCACCGATGTCATCGGCCAGCACGCCCAGCATGGGCTGCGAATAGTAGAGCGAAGCCACGGCCAGGCCGGCACCGGTGGCCAGCAGGCCGATCAGCCCGGTCGACAGGCCGTGGGCAGGAGAGGAAGCCGCAGCGGGGGCGGCTGTATGCGTCTTGGGAATGCTGTTCATGATGGAGCCTCGATAAGTGGGTCTGGCTGCCGGCCCGGAAAAATCCCCTTTCTGCCAGCGTTGGAACGGATTGTCCGCTTCCCGGCTCGCATCTGGTAGTAGCGCCTGCGGCAGAATTGTTATACGTTAGCCGTATGACCAAGCCCCTCTCCCCTGCCCCCAGTTTCTCCGCCACCGGCCTGACGGACCGCATCGAGCTGATCCAGACCTTCGTGCGCATCGTCGAGGCCGGCAGCCTGTCGGCAGCAGCGGCCCAGCTCGCGACCACGCAGCCCACCGTCAGCCGCCGCCTGCAGGCACTGGAACGCTCGCTGGGAGTGCGCCTGCTGCAGCGTTCCACCCACGCCATGAAGATGACCGAGGATGGCGAACGCTGCTACGAGCGCGCCAAGGAATTGCTGGCCGGCTGGGATGAGTTCGAAAGCGAATTGCGCGGTGCCCGCCAGCACGCGGAAGGTACGCTGCGGGTCGTGGTGCCGCACGCCTTCGGGCAGAAGCAGCTGATCGCGCCCTTGTTGCAGTTCATGCAGCGCCATCCGCGCATCACCGTGGAATGGCTGCTGCATGACCGTGCCGCCGATTTCATCAGCCAGGGCATCGATTGCGCCATCCAGGTCGGCGAAGTCAATGATCCCTCGGTGGTGGCCATCCACCTGGCCGAGGTGCCGCGCATGACGGTGGTGGCCCCCGCGCTGCTGGAGGGCCGGGCCCTGCCGCGCCAGCCTGAAGAGCTGGCGGATTTCCCCTGGATCGCCATTCCGGCCTTCTACCGCCGCGAAATCACGCTCACCCACGCCACCAGCGGCGAACAGCGCCAGGTGGCCTTCCGGCCGCAGCTGGTCACCGACAGCCTGTATGCGTTGCGCAATATCGCCATCGAAGGCATGGGCGTGGCCGTAGGCTCATCGTGGGTACTGGCCGAGGATGTGGCCGCCGGCCGCCTGGTCCAATTGCTGCCGGAGTGGGAGCCGGCACCGCTGCCGGTGTCGCTGATGTACCCCTATGCACGTTTCTACCCGGCCCGGCTGCGCCACTTCATCGACACCATGAAGGAAGCGATGCCCTCCGTGGTGCACCAGGCCGTGGGACGGGGTGCGCTGCAGGGGTGATGGCCGCTGCCTATGAAGCCTTGGTCCCGACACGCTCCATCCAGGCAGCGATGTTGTCATCTAGGGAAATGCCTGAGGTTCAAGGATGAGTTAACCGCTTATAGTGGGCTCAACATCTAGTCCTGCGCGGCCGTGAATGCCAATGGCGGCTTCCGGCCCGGACAACGTTGGACAGGAATGATGTCCCCGCGCACAGGCGCGCAGACGCGCATTCGTATCGATCATCCAAAGCGGGAAACCAGTAAATGGCCATCGAAAAAGAGGATGACGCTCTTGCTGAGCGTCACTCCCGATCGCTGATCCACCAGCTCAACCGGCTTGAGCAGATCGTGGAAACCCTCACAGCGACGTTTGAAGAGATGGCACTTCATGCCGACATCCGGACCGGGGATTCTTTCAAATCCCAGGCTGCTGATGCCATTGCCAAGGCCATGAAGACCTGATGCCGGTGCGCATCGGGTACGCGCTCGCACTTCCTTTTTAACTGTTTGCATCAACGACCCCGCCGCCTCGTGCAGAGCGCTGCGGGTACGCTGTCGCGCATTCCGGTGCGCGGCATTTCAACGTAATGACATGAAAACCAACCAGCGATGCGCTGGCAACAATGGGGTAAGGAAAATGTTTGGATCAATGACCGTCGGTCGAAAACTGGGGCTGGCCTTTCTCAGCATGGTGGTGGTGTCGCTGGCGGTAAGCAGCCTCTCGCTGTTCAACTTCAACCGGCTCGAAGGGGCCAGTGCCATGAATGTCCATACCTATGATGTCATGGGCGCGGCCGACGACATGCTGATCAACATGGTCAACATCGAGACCGGCATTCGTGGTTACGTGGCCTCCGGCAACGAGGCGTTTCTCGATCCCTACCTGGGTGGGCGCAAGGCGTTCAGCAAGGCATTCGATCAGGCCAAGGCGCTGACCGCCGACAACCCGGTCCAGCAGAAGCGGCTGACGGAGATGCTGGAGCTGACCAACAAGATCGAAGAGGTCGACCAGACCCTGATCAAGTTGCGCAAGCAAGCCAATGCCAGCGCCTCCACTCAAGACCTGCAAACCTATTTCGGCGCGACCCACGACAAGGTTTTCATGGACCGTTTCCGCGGCCTGCAGAGTGAATTCGTGAAGGCCGAAGAATCGCTGCTCAAGGAACGCGGCGAGCAGGTCCGTGAGCTCAGCAGCGCTACCTTCGCAGTGCTCATCGGCGGGGGCGCGCTCACCGTGCTGTTGGCCATCGTCGCCGGCCTTGCCATCACCCGCAGTATCCTCAATGCCCTCGGCGGAGAGCCGGCAGCCGCCGCGCTGGTCGCCCAGCATATCGCCGCGGGAGACCTGACGGTGCCGGTTCCCCTGAAGCACAATGACCGCACCAGCCTGATGGCCTCGCTGGCCAGCATGCGCGAGCAGCTCACCACCATCGTGCGCGGCATCCAGACCTCGGGGGAATCGATTTCGGTGGCCGCAGGCGAAATCGCCACCGGCAATACCGATCTGTCGCAACGCACCGAGCAGCAGGCGGCATCGCTGGAAGAAACCGCGTCGAGCATGGAAGAACTGACCTCCACCGTGCGCCAGAATTCCGACAACGCCCGGCAGGGCAACGTCGTGGCCGAGGATGCTTCCGCGCTGGCCCTCAAGGGTGGCGAAGTGGTCGGCCGCGTCATCTCCACCATGAACGAGATTTCCGACAGTTCCAACAAGGTGTCCGAGATCATCACCGTCATTGAAGGCATCGCCTTCCAAACCAATATCCTGGCGCTCAATGCGGCCGTGGAAGCGGCACGCGCCGGTGAGCAGGGACGCGGCTTTGCCGTGGTCGCCAGCGAAGTGCGCTCGCTGGCCCAGCGCAGCGCCGCCGCCGCCAAGGATGTGAAGGATCTCATCGTGCTGTCGGGGGAACGCGTACAACGCGGCACTCACCTGGTCGGTGAAGCGGGCGGGACCATCGATGAAGTGGTGCAGGCGGTGCGCAACGTCACGCAGATCATGAACGAAATCTCCGCCGCCTCCCTGGAGCAGACGGCCGGCATCGAGCAGGTCAACCAGGCGCTCGGCCAGATGGACCAGGTTACCCAGCAGAATGCGGCGCTGGTGGAGCAGGCTGCGGCGGCGGCCCAGGCCATGTCTGAACAGGCAACCGAACTGCGCAGTGCGGTGGGGATCTTCAAGACCGCCGGCGGCGTAGTGCGGCCAGTGCCGGTGGTGCGTGCGGCGGCTGCCGCCAAGCCGGCCCCCAAGGCCGTGTCCAGGCCGTCGCTTCCGGTGGCACCAGCGCGCGCCACCAAGGCACAGCCGGCTGCCGGGCAAGGCCCTTCCTCCTCCTACAAGAAGGATGCTGGCGAGGGCGACTGGGAAACCTTCTGAGCGCCTGTTTCGCTGGCGAGTCCGGCGTACCAACGTAAAAATGCCTGCATCACGCAGGCATTTTTTTTGATGGCGCGCGGCGCACGTCAACCCTGATGCTGATCCAGCCGCATGGTGCGCTGTTGCGCGTAATGCTGGTGCCAGGAGAACGCCTCGCCCAGCAGATGCGGCGTATGGCCACCGGCCCGGCAGGCGCGTTCGAAATAGTCGCGCAGCTGCGGCCGGTAATCCGGATGGCAGCACTGCTCGATCACCTTCACCGCGCGCTCGCGCGGTGCCAGGCCGCGCAGGTCGGCCAGGCCCCATTCGGTGACCAGCACGTCCACATCATGTTCGCTGTGGTCCACATGCGAGACCATGGGCACCACGCTGGAAATGGCACCGTCCTTGGCCACCGACTTCGACACGAAGATCGATAGCTGTCCGTTGCGCGCAAAGTCGCCCGAGCCGCCGATGCCGTTCATCATGTGGGTGCCGCCCACGTGGGTGGAATTGACGTTGCCGTAGATGTCGAATTCGAGCGCGGTATTGAGCCCGATGATGCCCAGCCTGCGCACCAGTTCCGGATGATTGCTGATCTCCTGCGGACGCAGCACCAGCTTGTCGCGATAGCGATCCAGGTTGGCCAGGAAATGCGCATACTTGGCCTGCGACAGCGTGATCGAGGAGGCCGAGGCAAAAGCCAGCTGGCCCGAGTCGAGCAGATCGATGGCGCTGTCCTGCAGCACTTCCGAATACATCACCAGATTGCGGAACGGTGACTCCACCAGCCCGTGCAGCACCGCATTGGCGATGGTGCCGATGCCTGCCTGCAGTGGCGCCAGCGTATGCGGCAGACGGCCGGCTTCCACTTCGCATTCGAGGAAATGGATCACGTGACGCGCAATGGCCCGCGTCTCATCGTCCGGTGGCAGCACCGAGGAGGGGCTGTCGGGTGTTTCGGTGAGCACGATGGCCACCACCTTTTCCGAATCGAAGGGAATGGTCGGACGGCCGATGCGGTCGCCCGCTGCCGTCAGCGGGATGGGTTTGCGCTCGGGGCGTGCGGCCGGCAGATAGATGTCGTGCAGCCCCTCCAGCGCCAGCGGCACGCTGGTGTTGAGTTCGATCACGATATGCCGCGCCTGCTCCACGAAGCTGGCCGAATTGCCGACCGACATGGTCGGCACGATGCCCTCTTCGGTAATCGCCGCAGCTTCGATGACGGCGATGTCGATGCGCGAGGGCGTGCCGCTGCGCAATTGCTCGGCCGTCTCCGAGAGGTGCTGGTCGATGAACATGACCTCGCCCGCATTGATCTTCTTGCGCAGTGTGGGGTCGACCTGGAACGGCAGGCGTCGCGCCAGCAGGCCGGCCTCGGCCATCAGGCCATCGCTGCCATTGCCCAGCGAGGCCCCGGTGATGACGGTGAAATGCAGCTCTTCCTGCGCGGCGCGGTCGGCCAGTGCACGCGGCATGGCCTTGGCGTCACCGGCGCGGGTGAAGCCGCTCAGGCCGATGGTCATGCCGTTGTGGAAGAAGGTGGCCGCCTCGGCGGCGGACATGACTTTGCCGGCCAAGGCGGGCTGGCGAATGCGCTGGCTATCCATGAGAGTGTGCTCCTGCTCGGGTTCTTTAGGGGACGTGAAGTGCATCCTTGACGGACTTCTTGCATCTTGTTTGTCCCAAGTATAGGAGCCGGCAGGTATGCACTGTATGATTAAAATTCCGTCGTTCCAGTCGGAAAATGCATACTTCCCCGCCACCCTGAAACACCGCCGAAAGCCGCTGCCATGGACATCCGCGCCCTGCGCTACTTCACCGAGACGGTCCGCCTGGCCAGCTTCAGCCGCGCCGCCGATGCCTTGCACGTGACCCAGTCCACCGTCAGCAAGATGGTGCGCCAGCTGGAAGACGAGGTTGACGCCCCGCTGCTGGTGCGCGATGGCCGCCGCCTGCAGCTCACCGATACCGGGCGCGTGGTGTATGAGCAGGGCCAGCAGATCCTGGCCTCCATGCAGCGGCTGGACGCCGAGGTGCGCGATACCAAGGCGCTGCGCTGCGGCCGTCTGGAGATCGGCATCCCGCCCATGATCAACATCCTCTGCACCCCGGTGCTGAAGGCCTTCCGCGAACGCCATCCCGAGATCGCCATCGTCCTGAAGGAAGACACCGGCCCGCAGATCGAGGAACGCGTGGCCAATGGCGAACTGGAAATCGGCATGACCGTACTGCCTGCCGATCCCGAACTGGAACTGCAGACCCTGCCGGTGGCGCGCTATCCCATGTGGGCCGTGGCCCAGGCCGGCCGCTTCCAGAAGAACCGCGCCACCCTGCGCTGCGCCCAGCTCGATGGCATGCCGCTGGTGCTGCTCAACAACGAGTTCGGCCTCACCCGCAGCCTGCGCGGCATGTTCGGGGAATTGGGCATCCGGCCCGAGATCGTGGCCCAGAGCGCCCAGTGGGACTGGCTGGTGGCCATGGCCCTGGCCGGCATGGGGGCGGCGCTGCTGCCCGAACCCTTCATCCACCGCCTCGCCACCGACCAGCTGCAGGCAGTGCGGCTGGTGGAGCCGGAAGTGCAATGGCAGGTTGCCTATGTCACACGCGGCGGCGGTTATCTCTCGCATGCGGCGCGGGCGTGGATGGCCTTGAGCGAGGAATTGTTTGCGGGTGGCCGCGTGCGCAGGTAAAGAGAAAAGAGCATACCGGAGCGCCTCGGTGCAAAAAGCGTCAGCATTCCATTTTGGAATGGAATCGGTGAATTTAAGTCATGCCATGAATACGCCCTGATTCCTATACTGGCCTTGCCGATACCTGCCGCCCCTCCTCACTCGTGAATTCGGAACCGGAATGACGTCTTGACGCCGTGAGTGCGCAGGTGTCGGCACTCTCCACGAGTGCCCTGCCCTCCTCCACCTGCCCGCTCGCCAGCACGATCATGCCGCCGCTCTTGTCGTCGCGTTTTTCCGTCCGTTTTTCCCTCTATCGATTCCTGCTGCTGCACTACTGCCGCCGCTGCCGCACCCGTGTCGAGCGCTGGCGCCTGCAGTTCCCGCTGCGCCACGCCAACCTCTCCGAGGGCCTGCGTGCGGCCTGCGGCGCGGCGGCCATGCTGCTGCTGGGCGAGTGGCTGGGCAATCCCCTGTTCTCGTGGGCGGCCATCGGGGCCTTCCTGACCAGCCTGGCCGACAGCGCCGGTTCCAATCGCGCGCGCCTGGCCTCCATGGGCGGCTTCGCGCTGGCCTCGACGCTGGGCGGCATGATCGCCGCCAGCGCCGCCGGCTGGCGCGTGGAAGCGGGTTTGCTGACCATCATGGCCTGCGCCGGCGTGGCCGGCTTCTCGCGCATCTACGGGGCCGCTGCGGGTCTGGTGCTGATGCTGGCGGCGGGCGTCTCGGCCATCATGGCCGACGCGCCGGTGGTGCTGTGGCCGCTGGCGCAGAGCCATGTCCTGATCTATTTCGCCGGTTGCCTGTGGGCGCTGCTGCTGGGCTTGACGGTGTGGCGCATCCACCCCTTCGCCCCGGCGCGCCAGGCGGTGGCGCGCGCCTATGGCACGCTGGCCGAGCTGGCCGCCCTCGCGGCCGATACCGATGCCGCCGATCCCGCCTATGCCGTGCATGCCGCTGATCTGGCGGCCCACACCCGCCGCCATGCGCGCTTCGATCTGGCCGCCGCCCATCGCACGCTCGATGCGGTGGCGGTCGAACGCACCGAGTCCCGTCGTCTCTACGAAAACCTGCTGGTGCGGCTGGCGCGCGCCGAGGCTCTCCTCGATGGCATCACCGTGCTGGCCGACCTGCAACTGACGCATTACCAGCCCCTGCGTGCGCGCTTGCGCAGCGCCCGCGTGCTGGGCGCAATTGCGCGCCAGCTGCAGGCCATGCAGCGCGAGATGCAGCGCGGCGAGGCGATTGCCGCCGATGAAGATGCGCGCATCATGCTGCGCCTGCGCCAGCTGGTGGCGCGCCTGCCCAGCGGTACCGGGCGGCTGCTGCAGCAGCTCGATACGCCGCTGGCCCGCGGTCCGGACGATCCGGCCCGCCTCAAGCAGGCCGCCCGCGCCGGACATCAAGCGCGCCACGGCATGTCTGCCCTGCTGCACCGCCTGCGCGCACTGGGGCGCAAGGCCGCGCTGCACGTGCGCGCCGGATCGGCGGAATGGCATCACGCCTGGCGCTGCGCGGCAGCGGCCGGGGCGACCTACCTCATCGTGCATCTGCTGGAATTGCCCTTCGGCTACTGGGCCACCATGGCCACCATGCTGGTCATGCAGCCCAGCATTGCCGACAGCTGGTCGCGCAGCATGGAGCGCGCCGTCGGCAGCGTGGTCGGCGGCGCGCTGGCCGTGGCCGTCTGTCTGGTGGTGCATTCGCCGCTGGGGCTGGCGCTGCTGGTGTTTCCGCTGACGGTGCTGACGATGGCGCTGCGCCCGGTGAGCTATGGGCTGTATGCGACTTTTCTCACGCCGGTATTCGTGCTGGTGGCCGATGTCGGTGGCGATCCCGCGCATGAGCTGGCCAATGCCGCGCTGCGCGCGGGCAACAATGTCATCGGCGCGCTGGTGGCGGTGCTGGCCAGTTACCTGTTCTGGCCGCGCCGCCACGAGGCCGATCCGCAGGGCCAGTTGCGCACCATGGCCGGTCTCAATCTGGCCTATCTGACGGCGGCACTGGCGGTGTACGACACGGCAGCCGACAAGGCCCGCCTGTCGTCGCTGCACGCGCATCGCCGCGCGGCCTGCGTGGCCAACGTGGAGGCCGGTCTGCTGTTGCAACGCCTGGCGCGCGAACGCGGCTGGCCCGAACGCGATCACGGGCGCGGCCGCACGGCGGTGGCCCTGTCGCGCCGCCTGGCTGCGGCGGCCAGCCACCTCTGGGCGCATCCGCAGCCAATCGAACCGTCTCTGCCTGCCTGGTTGCTTGCCCTGGCGCAAGCCCTGCAGGCGCAGGACGGGGCCGCATTGCACGCCCTCACGCGCCAGCGGCCGGCCCCGGTTGAGCTGGCCCAGGCGGCGGCGGTGGAAACCGCCTGCCTGCTGGTGGCGGCGCTGGAGGCCACGTCCGCCACCGGTTTGGCGGCATCAAGCGGGCCCATGCCAGGAAATTGACGGAAACAAATTCCCCCATCCCTGTTCGAACCGGAAAAAGCGCCCTGCGCGTACCGCTTCAACAACACTCTGGATGGAAGGGAACGGATGAACCTGGATCTTGATTTTCTGTACAACATGAACGAAGGGCCGCTGCGCTCCGGCCTGATCGTATTGGGCGTGGCCCTGGTGGCGGTGGTCGTCGGCATCGTCCTGCACCGCATGGGCATCGCCCTGGTACGACGCCTGGCGCGCGGCCGGCCCTTCACCACCACGGCCACGACCGTCACCTTCAATGCCAGCCGCACCTGCGTGATCCTCTTCATGCTGCGCCTGGTGCTGGCCGGTGCGCCGGACAATACCCCCGGCCTCACGCGCATCTCCTACCTGACCTCGGTGGCCTTCATCCTGGCGCTGACCTGGTTCCTCATGCGCTGCGTGAAATCGGTCAGCACCACGGTGGTCAACCTCAATCCCTATGATGTGGCCGACAACCTCAAGGCACGCCGCATCCTGACCCAGACCCGCGTGCTCTCGCGCAGCGCCTATTTCATCATCGCCCTGCTGGGCCTGGCCTTCGTGCTGCTGACCTTGCCCGGCGCGCGCCAGTTCGGTGCCAGCCTGCTGGCCTCGGCCGGGGTGGCCGGTATCGTCGCCGGTATCGCGGCCAAGCCGGTGCTGGGCAATTTCTTCGCCGGCCTGCAGATTGCCTTTTCGCAACCGATCCGCATCGATGACGTGCTCATCGTCAAGGGGGAATGGGGCCGTGTGGAAGAGATCACCGGCACCTTCGTCGTGGTCAGGATCTGGGATGAGCGGCGCATGATCGTGCCGCTGCAATGGTTCATCGAGAATCCCTTCGAGAACTGGACCCACACCTCCTCCACCATTCTCGGTACGGTCTTCCTGTGGCTGGATTTCGCCGTGCCGACGAACGCCATCCGCGCCGAATTCGAGCGCGTCTGCCAGACCCTGCCGCTGTGGGACAAGCGCGTCTGCGTGATGCACGTGACCGATACCAGTGAGCGCAACATGCAGGTGCGCCTGCTGGTCTCGGCCCGGGATTCGGGCTCGGCCTTCGACCTGCGCTGCCAGATCCGCGAACACATGATCGGCTTCATCGCCAGCAATTATCCGGAGGCTCTGCCCCGTCTGCGCGCCGAAGTGTCGTCGCGCAACCGGCCGGAGGCACTGGACACCATCATCGATGGCGCGCCGGGAGAGAAAACCGGCTGAACAAAACGAAGCGGGCCGCACTTGCGTGGGGCCCGCCTGGAGGGGAATCTGGCGCGCCGGCTGGTCCGGGGCGCCTTTTTTGCGACCGCAACTTACTGATTCGAGAT
Source organism: Herbaspirillum sp. UBA812 (assembly GCF_002296545.1). Taxonomy (NCBI): domain Bacteria; kingdom Pseudomonadati; phylum Pseudomonadota; class Betaproteobacteria; order Burkholderiales; family Oxalobacteraceae; genus Herbaspirillum; species Herbaspirillum sp. UBA812. The sequence goes on from NZ_DBIC01000263.1 coordinate 27,697, forward strand.
GGCCAGCTCGCCATTGGCGCGGGCCTGGACCAGTTCGGCGCGGACTTCATCACGGCTCTTGCCGGAGGCCACGACCTTCACGTCCTGGTCACGATCACTCACCAGCAGCTGGCCATTGGCACGGGCTTGTTGCAGCTCGGCCACGACATCGGCGCGGGTCTTGGTGGAGACGAAGCGGGTTTCAGCGGGGTATTGGGCTTCAGCCATGGCAGCACCGACGGCGGTGGTCAGCAGCAGGCCGGCAAACAGGTTCTTGGCAATGTTCTTGGTGTTCATGATGGGTTCCTTTTTCGTGAGAGAGGATGCGCACGTCAACCCGTTCCGGTGGTGGTGGATCAGTCATCGCGTGCTGTCATCTTGGTGCCCAGTTTAGGGAAACACGGCGCCGGGAAAAAGACGAAAAACCGGAATTCATTGTTCCGCAAAATACTAACAATTCGATTTCTTCAGAGCACCCCTCGTGGTCACATGCATGACTGATGAATGAGAGGCAAATGGCCGAGGCCGTCGCGCAAGAAAAACTTAGAAACAGGAATGGGCGTTTCTAAGACTTTGTTGCACCAAAAACTAAGTAAATGGGACTGCATGCTGTTCCACAAAAATGGCCAGCAAGCGATGAAGAGAGGAATGCGGAAGAGCAAAGGCAGGCGGGCCAGATTACCGGCGACCGAGGGGAGAGAACGTCGCTTTCATGAGGCCCGCCTGGGGAGAAACGCTGGCACCGGCGCGGCCGGTGCGAAGTGATGCTGATACGGAGACTGATGCGTCAGGGCTTACTGGTTGGAGATGGCCAGTTCGCCATTGTTGCGGGCCTGGACCAGTTCGGCGCGCACTTCGTCGCGGGTCTTGGCGGAGGCCACGGCCTTGACGTCCTGGTCACGGTCGGTCACCAGCAGCTGGCCAGTGGCGCGGGCTTGCTGGAGTTCGGCGATGACTTCGGCGCGGGTCTTGGTCGAGACGAACTTGGTGTCGGGGACACGCGAGGCTTCAGCCATGGCGGTACCGACGGCGGTGGTCAACAGCAGGCCGGCGAAAAGATTCTTTGCAATGTTCTTGGTGTTCATGATCGTTCCTTGGTGAGTGAGGAGATGAGCACGTCAACCTGGGCCGACGTTGGTGGTTCAGTCGTTGTGTGCTGTCATCTTGGAATCCAGTGTAGGCATCTGCAGCAAATCGATAAAGAGGCCAAAACGGAATTCATCATTCCGAAATCCAGAACAAGCGGATGCAGAAAAACTTATAACTTGATATTCGCAAAACTTATAACTTGATATTCGCAAAACTTATAAATGCAAAAGTCGAAATTTAAGTTTTATGACAGTCGTGAAATTGTCGTTGGAAGTGCTTCTTCATAGGAGAAATGCCCTTCGAGACGAGGCAAATCGCCTTGCAGAAAACTTAGAAAACGGGATGAATGAAGCAGGAAGATTCGTGGTGGCGAAATTGCATCCGTGCAGATCTGCAGAGGCCTGTTGAAGACCGGTGGCCGCAGGCAGGAAAGGCAGGCGGGCCGCACTACCGGCGACCGAGGGGAGAGAACGTCGCTTTCATGAGGCCCGCCTGGGGAGAGACTGTCGCACCGGGATCGCCGGTGCGTTTGCTGCGGCCCTGGCCTGGCGCGTAGGCCGGGTCAGGACGGGAGGGTGCCGGTTACAGCGAAGGTGCCTGGGTGTTGCTGACGGCGGTGCCGTCCTGGCGGGCTTGTTGCAGCTCCTGTTGCACCTGCGCACGGGTCATGGTCGAGTGGAAAGGCTTTTCCACCGGATATTGTTCGCTCACCAGCAGTTCACCATTGGCGCGGGCTTGCTTGAGCTCGGCGACCACGTCGGCGCGGGTCTTGGTGGAGACGAAGGGCTTGTCGACCGGATATTGGTCGGTGACCAGCAGCTCACCGTTGGCGCGGGCTTGTTGCAGGTCGGCGATCACTTCAGCGCGGCTCTTGGTCGAGACGATCGGGGTCTCGGCGGGATACGATGCCTCGGCCATGGCGGCGCCAACGGCGGAGGTGAGCAGCAGACCGGCAAACAGATTCTTGGCAATATTCTTGGTGTTCATGATCGTTCCTTTGTGAGTAAGAGGATGAGCACTTCAACCTGGACTAGCTTTTGGTTCAGTCGTTGTGTGCTGTCATCGTGGAACCCAGTTTAGGGATTTCCGCCGCCGAGAAAAACCGGATAAAGCGGAATACATCATTCCAGATATGCGAACAATCAGTTTTTTCGAGGCTGTACCGGCGATTTTACGCCGCAGCTGCACATGGGATTTTGACAAGAAGTTGCACTTCTTCTTCTTGGATATCGGTCTCAAGTCATTGATTTAAAAGGGCTAAGGCGAAATTCCTTTCATATTGGCCTTTTAGCTGGCCCTCCATCTTTTGCGCCGCCGCAAAGCTTTTTCTATTTCATCAATAGAGAATACCAATGACTTGTTCAACTATTTTGAGCAAGTTTTTCAGGCAGACGCTGTATACGATACGATATAGCGAAGCCGTGTTCCCCAGCTTTTCCCTTCATATCACTCACAGGACCAGCCCGATGAAAACCGCCCTCGCCCTGCGTCACGTTGCCACCGAAGACCTGGGCCAGCTGGCCCCGCTGCTCACTGCCGGCGGTTACCAGATTCGCTATTTCGATGTCGGGGTGGAGTCCTTCATCGACGTTTCGCCGCTGGATGCCGAGCTGGTCATCGTGCTGGGCGGTCCGGTGGCGGTGTATGACAGCGAGTCCTATCCCTGGCTGCGCGCGGAAGTGGCGTGGCTGCGGGCACGCTTGCTGGAAGATCTGCCGACGCTGGGCATCTGTCTTGGCGCGCAGCTGATGGCGGCGGCCTTGCATGCGCGGGTGTACCCGGGCAGCTGCGGCAAGGAGATTGGCTGGGCCAGCCTGCAGGCGGGCCAGCATCTGGCCGAGACCCCCTGGCTGCAGGAACTGGTGGAACAGCAGACCCCGGTGCTGCACTGGCACGGCGACACCTTCGACCTGCCGCCGGGTGCGCGTCATCTGGCGTCGTCGGCGCTGTATCCCAACCAGGCTTTCGCCTGGGGGCGACATGGGCTGGCGCTGCAGTTCCATCCCGAGGTGGACATGCGCACGGTCGAACACTGGCTGGTGAGCCACGCCCACGAGATCGCCCACACCCGCAACCTCAGCCTGGCCACCCTGCGCGCCGATGCCCAGCGCCATGGCCGCCAGTTCGAGCGGGCGGTACGGCGCTTCTGGCAAGGCTGGCTGGAGAGCCTGCCCGCTCACTCCCCGGCAGCGGAACAACGCCGCGCCTGATGCCTCAGCGCGGGGCGGCCGCGGTGATCTTGCGACGGTCGACCCGCAGCAGCGGTGGCAGTGCTGCGGCCAGCGCATCGATCACGGTGCGCACGCGCAGCGGCAGGTGGCGCGTGGGCGGCCAGGCCAGGTGCATGTCGATGGTGGCGAAGGAAGCTTCGGGCATCAGCTTCACCAGCCGGCCGGCCTTCAGGTGGTCGCGGATGAGCCAGCACGGCAGGTGGGCCAGCCCGGCCCCGGCGACGGTGGCATCGGCAATGGCTTCCAGATCGTCGAAACGCAGCCGGCTGCTGACGGTGGCGATGCGCACTTCGCCCGTTTCATCGCGGATGGGCCAGCCGCTGGTCTTGCCGTAGAGGATGCCGTGATGCCGCGCCAGATCCTTGAAGTGGCGCGGCCGGCCATGCTGCGCTAGATAGTCCGGCGAGGCATACAGCATCATGGTCTGTGCGCCCATCCTGCGGGCGACCAGATCACTGGTGTCGGGCATGGGACCGCTGCGCAGGACCAGGTCCACCCCCTCCCCGATCAGATCCACACGGCGGTCCGTGAAGGAGGCCACGATGTCCAGCTGTGGCCAGCACCGCGCCAGTTCCACCAGCACCGGGGCCACGCACAGTCGCCCGAACAGGACCGGTGTGCTGATGCGCACCTGGCCGGCGGGCTCGCGCTGGCCATCGCCGACCAGTGCCTGGGCGCTTTCCAGTTCTTCCAGTGCGCGCAGGCAGCGTTCATAGTAGGCGCGTCCCTCGGCGGTCAGGCTCTGGCTGCGTGTATTGCGCTGGAACAGGCGCACGCCAAGCCGTTCTTCCAGCCGCGCGATGCTCTTGCCGACCGCCGAGCGCGTCAGGTGCAGGCGTTCTGCCGCACGAATGAAACTGCCCGCCTCCACCGCCTGAATGAAGACCGAGATGCCGCTGAAGCTGTCCATGTGTTTCCTCTGAGGCCTGCGAACTTGTCCGCAGTGCCAGGTGATTGGTGAATCTGATTCTACAAGCAAGAGAAAAAAGTCCGCCACAAGCCGGGGCGCAATTTTTCTACACTGGCGCTCTTCTTTTTCTCTCGACCATCAGGAGCCACCATGGACCACACCATGCGCCGCTGGCATCTCGGCCAGTTCGGCAAGCAACACCTGCAATTGCAGACCGTCGCCATTCCCCGGCCTGGCCCCGGCCAGATCCTGGTTCGCGTGGCCGCCGTCGCCCTCAACTATCGCGACAAGATGAACATCGACAACGGCACCGGCGGCGCGCAGGTGCAGCCGCCCTTCACGCCCGCTTCCGATATGGCCGGCGAGGTGGTCGCGGTGGGGGACGGAGTGCAGCGGTTCATTGCGGGCCAGGGAGCGCC
>NZ_DBIC01000269.1:0-3732 GCF_002296545.1 Herbaspirillum sp. UBA812
TTTGGTCGAGCCTTCGATCTTGCCTTGGTTCTGGCCTTCGAGGATCAGGTAGCATGGCATCGGCATGATGGTTTCCTTTTCTAGTGGTAGTTGCTTCACGTCATTCGCGTGGACGGCCCGGGCAGTTAGCCTTGGTCGCCTCCCTTGTCATTGCGACCGGGGTTTCCCCGGTGCGGTGCCCAGTACATTGCGCTTCCTGTGTGTTCTGTGCATGCAACGTATTCTGGTCGCATTGCGTTACGCCCCGGTGTCAAAGGGCGGCGCCTGCGTTACAACTGAAACCGGGAGAGTAGCTTCGCCTGCGGGCGGAAGAGCACGGCGATCATGTACGACCGCTGTGGGTGTGGCGATTCCCCTTTTCGCCCAAGGATGATGCTGTCGGCTGCGGCGCGCCCCCGTTCCGCTTCGCACCACAGCCGTGTCCTGCCGTTTATTTCTTGTCCAGCTTGCCCACCAGTGACAGCGTGAACGAGGCACCCATGTACTTGAAGTGCGGTCGCACCTTCAAATCCACCTTGTACCAGCCCGGATCACCTTCGACGTCAGCCACCACGATCTCGGCCTGGCGCAGCGGACGGCGGCTGCGCACACCTTCAGCCGGATTGTCCATGTCGGCCACGTATTGGCGGATCCAGTTGTTGAGTTCGCTTTCCAGGTCGCCGCGTTCCTTCCAGGTACCGATATTCTCGCGTTGGATCACCTTGATGTAGTGCGCCAGGCGGCTCACCACGAACATGTAGGGCAACTGGGTGCTGAGCTTGTAATTCAGCTCGGCTTCCTTGCCTTCCTTGGTGTTGCCGAAGAACTTCGGCTTCTGCGCCGAGTTGGCCGAGAAGAAGGCGGCATTGTCGCTGTTCTTGCGCATGGTCAAGGCCATGAAGCCCTGCTCGGCCAGTTCGAACTCGCGGCGTTCCGAAATCAGAACCTCCGTCGGAATCTTGTTCTGCAGCTCGCCCATCGACTCGTAGGTGTAAACCGGCAGGTCACCCACGGTACCACCACCCTGCGGGCCGATGACGTTGGCGCACCAGCGGTAATCTGCGAAGCTGGCGGTCAGGCGGGTAGCAAACGCGAAAGCCGCGTTACCCCAGAGGAACTGCTTGTTGCCACCGGAGACGTCTTCCGTGTAATTGAATTTCTTGGCCGGCACGGTATCGGTGCCGTAAGGCACGCGCAGCAGGAAGTGCGGCAGGGTCAAGCCGATGTAGCGCGCATCCTCGCTCTCGCGGAAGGCATTCCACTTTACGAATTGAGGGCCCTCGAAGATTGAGGACAGATCCTTCAGGTTGGGCAGCTGGTCATAGCTGTCCACGCCGAAGAACTGCGGTGCGGTCGCAGCGATGAAGGGCGCATGGCTCATCGCTGAGACGCTGGCTGCATATTGCAGCAGCTTGATGTCCTGCCCGCCGGGGCCGAATTCATAGTTGGCCACGATGGCGCCGAATGGCTGGCCGCCGAACTGGCCGTATTCTGCCGTGTACATGTTCTTGTACAGGCCGGACTTGGTGATGTCGGCCGAGTCCTCGAAGTCTTCCAGCAGTTTGTCCTTGCTCACGGACATGATCTGGATCTTGACGTTCTCGCGGAAGTTGGTGCGATCCACCAGGAACTTCAGCGAGCGCCATGCCGATTCCAGTTTCTGGAAATTCTCGTGATGCAGGATGGCGTCGACCTGGGCACAAAGCTTCTTGTCCAGATCGGCAATCATGCTGTCCACGGTGGCCTGGGTGATCCGTTCGACCGCATTCTGCGGTTCCAGCAATTGCGAAATGAAGGCCTGAATACCCTGCTTGGTGATCGAATAGGCATCGTCGCCCGGCTTGATGCGGGCCGACTCTATCAGTTGGTCCAGCAAGGAATCGCTGGCTTGCGCTTCGGCCGCCTGGGGGGCGGACTGCTTTTGTTCTTCACTCATGTTCTCTCCCTGAAATTCCCGGTTCCCCGATTACTTTTCTTCGATGCCCAGCTCGGAGAGAAGGCGAGCGCGCACGCCCTCATCCTCGATCAGCTCCTGCACCTTCTTGCGGAAGTCGGGGATGTTGCCCAACGGTCCCTTCAAGGCTTTCAGCGCGTCCCGCAGCGCGATCATCTGGCGCAGCTCGGGCACCTTGTCGACGATGGCGTCGGGCGTGAAATCGTTGATGTGCTCGAAGCTCATGTTCATGGCCAGGACGGCGTCCGGGTCGGCCTTGTCATCGAGCTTGTTGGGGACGGTCAGGTCCAGGGAGAGCTTCTGTGCCTTGAGCACGTCATTGAAGTTGTCCTTGTCGATGTTGACCGGTTTCATTTCTTCGATCGGGGTGTCGTCGTTGCGCAGTGTGTAATCGCCCACGACGAGCAATTTCAGCGGCAGTTCGACTTCTGACTTGGCGTCGCCCGTTGCAGGACGATAGACGATATTGACACGTTCCTTCGGCGCTACTGATCCATCTGCCATGATTTTTCTCCTGAGTAAGGCAGCACAATGTGCATGAGACGAGCGGAATGGGCCTGGAGATTCCTGACACCCCATAACCTTCAGAGTCTCGCAGATAGCAAGACAAAGCTATGCGAGAAAAACAAACAAAAATACCCATCAGTGTTTCAATTGAAACCCGACCGCTGCACTCGCCTGCCATGAGACGCAGCAGCCGCAAGGCCTGCGACCGCACCCGCCTGGTGCTGCGCGAGCCGATCCCTCCCGGCTCAGCCGAGATGGGAGAAATGGACGAGCGCCTGTTCGCGCGTGTCTGTGACGGTCAGAATGTTGAGAAAGCCGCTGATGTCGAACACTTCCCGGATCTGCGGTTGCATGCCGTGCAATACCAGCACGCCACCGGACTGCTTGAGTTTCTTGGCCAGCAGCAATACGACCCGCAGGCCGGCGCTGGAGATGTAATCGAGTCGGCTCATGTCGAGCAGCATGTCGGACTCGCCACGTGCCACCTGCGCCATGAGGTCAGCCTCGGCCTGTCCTGCATTGACGCTGCTGATGCGCCCCTCCAGCGAAACCAGCAGGATCTCGGCGCTCTTTTCAAAGGTAATGTTCATGATGATCTACGATGAGGCAAGTCGATGTGCGGCCATGGGCGCAGCCCAGGGGCAGTCAGAAAATGGAATGCTCAAAGTCCCTTAGTCGCCAGCGACATGCTTGGCGAACCACAGGCAATTGTGACGCTCGGTGCGACGATAGGACACCTCATCCATGAGGGTCTTGAGAAAGTGGACGCCGAGCCCGCCGACCGGGCGCTTGTCGAGATCCAGGACGAAATCGGGCGGACCGCCCAACAGCGGATCGAAAGCGGTACCCGTATCCCTCACCTCGGCTACCACTCGCACTGCCCTACCCTCGTCACTGTTGGTCTCAAGTACAACGCGGACATGGATTGGCTCGTCAGCGCCGCCGTCGGGGAATGCGTAGTTGATCACGTTGACCACCACTTCTTCCAGGACCAGATTGAGTTCGAAGGCGAGCTTCCCCGGTAGCGCGCAGGCGGCGCAAAACTCGTCGACCGCTTCGGCCAGCCGGTCCAGCTCAGCCACATCGTTGTGCAGCTGCAATAATAGTTCTTTTGATTCAGCCATCGCCCCTCCCGTCGATAACGCGGCGAAGTGTAGCACGGCAACCAGTCGGCGCAACATCAAACCACCGCGCCTCACCTCGTGGGCGGGCGCAGTGGCTGCAGCGGCTGCGATCAGGACTTCGGAGCGAGCCAGGAGTCTTCTGCCTCGATACCGTCCGGATCGAAGGTC
>NZ_DBIC01000186.1:0-25250 GCF_002296545.1 Herbaspirillum sp. UBA812
TACCTCGGCAAGACCGGCCAGATCACCGAGCAGATGAAGGGACTGGGCAAGCTGGCGCCGGAAGAGCGCAAGGTACAAGGGGCGATCATCAACGTCGCCAAGGAACAGATCGAAACCGCGCTGACCGCACGCCGCGATGCACTGGCCAATGCCCAGATGCAGGCGCGCCTGAATGCGGAAGCCATCGATGTCACCTTGCCGGGCCGTGGCCGTGGCGTGGGCGGCATCCACCCCGTGATGCGCTCCTGGCAGCGCGTCGAGGAAATCTTCCGCTCCATCGGTTTTGATGTCGCCGACGGTCCCGAGATCGAGACCGACTGGACCAATTTCACCGCATTGAACAGCCCCGAGAACCACCCGGCGCGCTCGATGCAGGACACCTTCTACATCGAAGGCAACGACACCCAAGGCAAGCCGCTGCTGCTGCGTACCCACACCAGCCCGATGCAGGTGCGCTACGCCCGCATGAACAAGCCGCCCATCAAGGTCATCGCACCGGGCCGCACCTATCGTGTCGACAGCGATGCTACCCACTCGCCGATGTTCCATCAGGTCGAAGGCCTGTGGATCGCCGAGGACATCAGCTTCGCCGACCTGAAGGGCGTGTACCTCAACTTCGTCAAGGCCTTCTTCGAGACCGACGACCTGCAGGTACGCTTCCGTCCCTCGTATTTCCCCTTCACCGAACCCTCGGCCGAGATCGACATCGCCTTCGGCAGCGGTCCCCTGAAGGGCCGCTGGCTGGAAGTCTCCGGTGCTGGCCAGGTGCACCCGACGGTGGTGCGCAACATGGGTCTGGATCCTGAGCAGTACATCGGTTTCGCCTTCGGCTCGGGCCTGGAGCGTCTGACCATGCTGCGTTACGGGATCAACGACCTGCGCCTGTTCTACGAAGGCGACCTGCGCTTCCTGAAGCAATTCAATTAATTCGATCACGCAGGGCGCCGCGCTGTCGCGGCGTGCCTCCGGCTCATAGCTCATAGCCGATAGCTGAAAGTCTGAATCATGCAATTCTCTGAAAACTGGCTGCGTACCATGGTCAATCCGACCATGACCTCGGATGAACTGTCGCACCTGCTGACCATGTCCGGTCTGGAAGTTGAGGAAGTCGAACCGGTTGCACCTCCCTTCACCAATGTGGTGGTGGGCGAAGTGCTGGAAGTCTCCAAGCACCCGGATGCGGATCGCTTGAACGTGTGCCGCGTGAATGTTCATACCGGCACCATCCTCAACATCGTCTGTGGCGCGCCCAACGTGCGCGCCGGTCTCAAGGTGCCTTGCGCCATGGTCGGCGCCGTGCTGCCGCCGGGTGCCGATGGCAAGCCTTTCGAGATCAAGGTCGGCAAGCTGCGCGGCGTGGAGTCGCAGGGCATGCTGTGCTCGGCCCGCGAACTGAAGTTGTCGGACGATCACGGCGGCCTGCTGGAGCTGCCCGACGATGCACCGGTGGGCCAGAATTTCCGCGACTACCTGCAACTGAACGACCTGAAGTTCACCATCAAGCTGACCCCCAACAAGGCGGATTGCCTGTCGGTGCTGGGTGTGGCACGTGAAGTTTCGGCCCTGACCGGTACGCCCCTGAAGGCCCCGGCCTATCAGGCCGCCGCCGTCAACCTGGACGAGAAGCTGCCGGTGCGCATTTCCGCGCCCGACCTGTGCGGCCGTTTTGCCGGTCGCGTGATCCGTGGCCTCAATGCCAAGGCCGCCACCCCGCAGTGGATGAAGCAGCGCCTGGAGCGCAGCGGCCAGCGGCCGATCTCGGCGCTGGTGGACATCTCCAATTACGTGATGCTGGAGCTGGGCCGTCCCTCGCACGTGTTCGACCTCGACAAGATCCATGGCAGCCTGGACGTGCGCTGGGGCCGCAAGGGCGAATCTTTGAAGCTCCTCAACGGCAATACCGTGGAAATCGATGAGTGGGTCGGCGTGATCTCCGACGACAAGGAAATCGAATCCCTGGCCGGCATCATGGGGGGCGATGCCACTGCGGTTTCGCTGGACACCACCAACATCTACCTGGAAGCCGCATTCTGGTTCCCGCAGGCGATCCAGGGCCGTGCGCGCCGCTACAACTTCTCGACCGATGCCGCGCATCGCTTCGAGCGTGGCGTCGACTTCGCCACCGTGGTCGATCACATCGAGCGCATCACCGCGCTGTTGCTGGAAATCTGCGGTACCCCCGAGACCCGCGTCGGCCCGGTCGACGACCAGATCGTCAACCTGCCCAAGCGTGAACCGGTCGCGCTGCGCACCGCGCGTGCGGCCAAGGTGATCGGCGTGGAGATCACTGACGAGATGGTGTCGGATATCTTCAAGCGTCTGGGCCTGTCTTTCGACTACCAGCCTGGCCTGTTCTCGGTGACGCCGCCGTCCTATCGCTTCGACATCGAGATCGAGGAAGACCTGATCGAGGAAGTCGCCCGCGTCTACGGTTTCGAGAACATCCCGGCACTGCCGCCGGTGGCCGCCAATGCCATGCGCATCGCGCCCGAGAACACCCGTTCGCTGTTCGCCATCCGCCGCCTGCTGGCCGATCAGGATTATCAGGAAGTGGTCAACTTCAGCTTCGTGGAAAGTGCCTGGGAAGCCGACTTCGCCGGCAACACCGATCCCATCAAGCTGTTGAACCCGATCGCCAGCCAGATGAGCGTGATGCGTTCTTCGCTCATCGCCGGCCTGGTCGCCAATGCACGCTACAACGTCAACCGCAAGGCAGCGCGTATCCGCGTCTTCGAAGCGGGTGCCGTGTTCCACAAGAACGCCGCCATCACCGATGGTCCGCTGGCTGTCGCCGGTTTCGAGCAACCCAAGTGCGTGGCCGCATTGGCCTATGGTCCGGTGGCCGAGGAGCAGTGGGGCCAGCCGACCCGCAACGTCGATTACTTCGACGTCAAGGCCGACCTGGAAGCGCTGTTCGCGCCGCGTGCACTGCGTTTCGTCAAGGCCGAACATCCGGCGCTGCATCCGGGACGCACTGCGCATGTACTGCTGGGTGACAAGGTGGTCGGCGTGATCGGAGAATTGCATCCGAAGTGGCAGCAGAAGTACGACCTGCCGCTGGCCCCCGTGGTCTTCGAGGTGGATGCCGAGGCGCTGCAGGAGCGTGACCTGCCGTCCTACTCGGAAATCTCCAAGTTCCCGGCGGTCAGCCGCGACATCGCTCTGGTGGTCAAACACTCGGTCGGTGCGCAGCAATTGCTGGACGTTTTTGCCGCTGAAAAGCAGGCCAATCCGGATTGCAGCATCTTGCAAGCCCTTGTTTTATTTGATGAATATCAAGGCAAGGGGCTCGAAGCGGACGAAAAAAGCCTTGCGTTCCGCTGCACCTTGCAAGATACTCAAAACACCCTTCAGGATGACAAGGTTGACCTTGCGGTGAATGCACTGGTGGCCGCGGCGAGCGCCAAGCTCGGTGCCAGGTTGCGTGCCTGATGTGATGTCCGAGAGCGAAAATAATTACAGACCGGAATCGGTTGAGGCCCAGTCATTCATCGCCATGAACAACGTGAATTCGAACGAATTTCAATCCGTGCTGGACGCCGACCTGCATCGTGCCGTACTGGAATCCCAGGCACGTTCGCAGGCCGACAAGAACCTGCCGACGCTGACCAAGGCCGAGCTGGCCGAACTTTTGTTCGAGCAGGTCGGTCTGAACAAGCGCGAAGCCAAGGACATGGTGGAAACCTTCTTCGACGAGATCCGCAACGCTCTCGAACGTGGCGAGGCCGTCAAGCTGTCCGGCTTCGGTAATTTCCAGCTGCGCGACAAGCCGCAACGGCCTGGCCGCAATCCCAAGACTGGCGAGGAAATCCCCATCACTGCGCGCCGCGTCGTGACCTTCCACGCCAGCCAGAAATTGAAGGAAATGGTGGAACTCTCCAGCGGCGACGCCGTTGAAATGTCCGTCTAATCTATGAACGATCGTGTCAACAAACCGGCGGCCATCGTCTTGCCGCCCATCCCGGCCAAGCGTTATTTCACGATAGGCGAGGTCAGCGAACTGTGCGGTGTGAAGCCGCACGTGTTGCGCTACTGGGAACAGGAATTCACCCAGCTGAAACCGGTGAAGCGCCGCGGCAACCGGCGTTATTACCAGCACCACGAAGTGCTGTTGATCCGCCGCATCCGTGAACTGCTGTATGAACAAGGCTTCACCATCAGCGGTGCCCGCAACAAGCTTGACGGCACGCACGAGGCCGAGCAGCCGCAAGAGCCGCAGCGTCCCGTCATCAGCCTGGACGAGGCGGCCATCGATGCCTTGCGGACGGAGTTGCAAGCCGTGCTGGAAACCCTGAAGCCCGGGGCTGCCGCCTGATATACGTGCCAGGGTTGTTGCGCCGGAGATCTTGCCGACCAACATAAGCTTTCTCGTTTCCCGGTTTTTATTTTTACGCGCCACACGCTGGTCCTCATCGGCCACCGTGTGGCGTGTTCATTTCCGGGGTGCTCCCGGCCAACAGACGGAGATCTCACCATGAGTCCTTATCAATGGCGTCCGATGCGGGCGGCTGACTTGCCGCACGTGATGGCGATCGCTGACTTGGTTCACGCTGGCTATTTCGAAGCAGAAGAAGTCTTCGCAGAACGTCTGGCCTTGTTTGCGCCTGGCTGCCGGATCGCCGTGCGCAGCGGGCAAGCGGACGGCACCGAGCAGGTCATCGGTTACGCCTTCATGCATCCCGCTCGCCTCGGTGTGCCGCCATCCCTCAACAGCTTGCTGAACGGACTGGATACTGCGGCCGATTGCCTGCATCTGCACGATGTCGCGCTGCTGCCGGCGGCACGCGGCTCCGGGCTCGGGCGGGAGTTGGTGGACGATCTGTGCCGGGTGGCTGAGCAGGCGGGGCTGCCGATGGCGACCTTGGTGGCGGTGCATGCATCAAGTGCCTACTGGCGGGCCGCGGGATTTGCCGAGGATGCGCAGGCGCTGGCAGGGAAGGGCGGGAGTCTGGCCAGCTATGGCGAGGGCGCGCTCTACATGTCCAGGCGGTTACGCTAGTGCCGGTGCTTGCCTTGGCGGAAGATTGATTGTTGTCAATGTGGCAAAAAGTTAACGCTCGCGCGTTAACGAGTTTTTCACTTGATCAATCGACAACTGTTGTCTTAAAATTAATGAAAAATTTACAACAGTTTGCTTGGATTTGCGTCTTCCAAGCACATCAATTCACTTCCGCCACCTGATCTGACAAGCGAAGGCGGCATCCGTTATAAGGGGTAACGTTCCATGTCGCGTCTTTCCAGGTCGGTGCTGGCCGGTGTTGCTGTCTTGCCTTTCCTTTCCCTTGGTGTGAGTGCTGCTGCGCAGGCCGCCGTGGCCCCGCTGACTGGCGCTGAAGCGCTGCAGCAGTTCAACCTGGTGGTGCTGGGTAATGCCACCTCCAATTCGCACGTCGATGGCCGGGCCTGGATCGGCGGTTCGGTGACGGGCGGTGACTATGTACAGCACTCCGGCAGCACGCCCGCATCGAATTACGCCGGTCTGACCGTGATGGGGACGGCAAGCGGTTTGCATGTCAACGGACTCGGTTCCTATATTGGCGGCTCCTTCACCAATTCCACCGTCAACAGCGGCTCCAGCTATATCGCCGGTTCGGCGAGCGGCAGCAATCTGAATGGCCCTGCCTATGTGGCAGGCAGCACCAACGGGGTCAACTTCAATGGCGGCCGCTCGTCGTCGCCGAGCACGCTGATGCAGACCAATGCCGATGCTGCCGGCTCGACCAATTTCAGCAACACGCTGACCAGCCTGTCCAATAGCCTCAAGACGGCCACTGCCAACAGCACGGTCTCCGTCGCGAACAACAAGGCCACCTTCAATGCCGTGGCCAACAACCAGGGTGTCGCGGTCTTCAATCTGGATAACACCACCAGCGCGTCGGTGTTCTCGGTAGGTGAATTTTCCTTCGCCGCCAATGGTGCCAGCACCATCATCATCAATTCCAGCGTGAGTTCGGCGGTCATCGGTGCCAACTTCCTGGGTGGACAAGCGCAGTCGTTGGGCAAGTCCATCGTCTGGAACTTCTACAATGCGACCAGCCTGATGATCAACAATCAGTTCGGCGGATCGATCCTGGCTACTCACGCCAGCCTGACCAACAACCAGAACATCGAAGGCGGAGTGTTCGTCAACAGCTTGACGCAGAACGCCGAGCTGCACCTGCAATCCTTCACCGGCAACCTGGCGGCAGTGGCCCCGGTCCCCGAGCCTGAGCAATATTTGATGATGCTGGGCGGCCTGGCCATCGTGATCGGTGTGGCGGCGCTGCGGCGTCGGCGCGTGGCGCTGCCCGGCCTGCGGCTCGCCTGATCGCGGCCCGGAGGGGCATCAGCGGAAAGGCCGTTCAGTATGGACTGAGCGGCCTTTTTCTCGTAGAGCTGTTCAAAACGTCAGAGGGGGGCGTGGCGGACATAGACCTCGGTGCGGCCAGACAGATTCTTGGCCAGTTCCTGCAGGAAACTTTGAGTCGGTGCCGGCTTGTCGAAGCCGGTCATCAGGAGGCCTGCGGCCAGGGCGAATGGAAGCAGAAAATGGCGCAAAGCCGGTGCCGGCTCGCGCAGCGACAGGCCAAAGGTCCAGGCCGCGCTGGCGCCGACCAGTAGTCCCAGCAGCACTTCCGATTCCGAATGCACCTTGATCATCAGTCGGGACAGCCCGACTGCCGTTACGAGGAGCGCGGTGATGGCCAGGATGGTGGTACGCCAAGCCGGCGTGCTGCGTCGGGTCAGCAACAAAGCAACGGACAGATAGAGTGCGCAGGAAGAAGCAGTATGACCGCTGAAACCGGTGAAATTGAGCAAAGGTGGCCGGATATCCCAGCCCATGAAGAGCAGCTTGCTGATCACCACGATCAACATCGCTCCACCAAATGAAATGAGCCAGGCCAGCATCGGCCGCCACAGTCGGTTGACGGCCAGCCAGAGTGCCAGGATGCATGCACCGGGAACGGTGATGGCGCTGTCGCCAAGAAAAGTGATGGTGTGCCAGTTCATGAAAAGGGGGATCAGCGGAGCGATTGCGTCAGCGATCTTACTCGCTTGTGCGGTGCGGAGAAAGCGCTAGGACTATTGTTCTCCTATAAACGTTCAGTTTGTGTTGCGGTGCGATATATATCGTTTACGAATTTTCATGAGTTTGTTGCCAATCTTTACATTTACCGTTTCTCCTACAAAGTCACGCTACCTTGTCTGATTGCCGCTTTTGGACGGGCGCGTATCCTTGTTGGTCTGCTTTCTGACTGGCAATGTTTTGCATAAATTTTTGCCTAAATTTCGAAAATGATGCATGATTACTTCTAATTTTTTTCGTGTTGCACTGCAACAATACGGACTCCAAATATTGCCATTGTTTTAAAAGTAAAACTAGAAAAAGAAAGGGCTCTGATTCGTGAAGCCATGGCAGTTTCGCATTAGCAGCGGGCGCAGGACTCAAGTGCAGATGTGCGCTCTGCTGGTGTCCGTGACATGCCCGCTGGCGTACGCAGCCGACCCGGGCCAGGTGGTCGTGCCGTATGTGCAGTACAGCTACTTGCATGATGACAACGTGCTGCGCCTGAGCGGACCCGACGCCGCCGTGTCGGCGCTCGGTGCGCCAAAGTTGTCCGATTCGGTGCAGAGCCGGACTGCCGGCCTGAAGCTGGACCGTGAGCTGAGTCGCCAGCATGTGACGCTCGACGCCAGCGCAACCAAGAATACGTACGATTATTTTTCGCAGTTTGACAATGATGCCCGCGACCTGAAAACCAACTGGAGCTGGTTCCTGGGAGAGCGTTTTTCGGGTGACATCGGCTATGTCTATTCCAAGTCGCTCACGCCGTTCCAGAATTTCCGGATATTGGGTCTGAACATTCGCACCATGCAGACCAAATATGCAACGCTGGCATGGCAATTGCACCCTGACTGGACGGTGCGCAGCCAGGTGTCGCATTTCGGGCTGGGCTACGACCTGAACACGCAGCAGGCCAACAATTTCAGTCAGAACCTGGCTGAGCTGGGCCTGGATTACAACCCGCGCAGCGGCAGCGTGGTCGGCGTGCAGGTACGCAAGACCGACGGGCGGTATCCGAATGACGTGCTGGTGGGTACCGAGTCCATCAACAACTCATTTACCCAGGAAGACTACAAGCTCAAGGTGGTCTGGCTGTACAGCGCCAAGACCAAGCTGCAGTTCCTGGGCGGCCTGACCCAGCGCGACCGCAAGTCGCCCACGGGTGGCGGCGGGTACCGCGGTTTCAACGCGCGTCTGGTCGGCGACTGGGCCGCGACGGGCAAGACCGGTTTCGTGGCCAACCTGTGGCGTGAAATTGGCGGCGTCAACGACGTCGATGCGAATTTCGCACTGACCACCGGTGCCAGCCTCGGCGCGACCTATCTGCCGACGGCCAAACTGCGGGTGGAAGGTCTGGTGGATGTCGAACGGCGCAACTACAACGGTGCCTCCATCGTCACCGGCGTCACGCCATCGAGCCGCCGGGACAGCTACGAGAAGGCCAGTCTGAGCCTGACGTATGCGCCGACGACCTCCTTGTCGATCTTGTTGGCGGTCTATCGTGAGACCTTGCAATCGAACATCAGCAACTTTGGCTATGTGTCCAACGGTGTATCACTGACTTCGCGCTATGAATTCTGAGGCTCCCAAAATGAGTGACCTGCATGACGGTCTGCCGTTGGCCAATGTCAAGGCCAATACCATCACGATGGTATTCAAGCGCTTTGTCGAACCAGCCCTGATCGTGGCTTACCTGTGGGTGCTGGTGCGCCTGCACGGTCATGCATTCAACGGGGATTATTGGGTGCTGGCCATCATGGCGTTTTTCCTCTCCTCCTATTTCTTCACCGAATTCCACGAGCGGCGTCTGCGCCGCAACCCCAAGGGGCCGTCGATCATCTCGCCCGTCCTGGACTGGCTGGCGGTGGCAGCGGTGCTGGTCGTGGTGGCGTATATCTGTGAGTTCTATCAGCAGTTTTCGCTGCGCGCGATTTTCTTCTGGGTGGTCACCACGCCGGTGGGCCTGATCATCTCCCAGCAATTGCAGTCGCGCGTGATGCGCGACTTGCACAGCAAGGGAGAAGTGCGCAAGGCCATCATCATCGGTGTCAATCCGGCCGCGCTGAAGCTGGCGGATCGCGTCGAGAAATATCCTTCGCTGATGATCAAGCTGATGGGATTCTTCGACGACCGCGAGCTCAATCGCCAGCCGGCAGGTACCTTCACGCCGCTGCACGGCAAGATGTCGGACGTGGCTGCGTACGTGCGCGAGAACAACATCAACATGGTCTACATCAGCATGCCGATCTCGGCGCAGCCGCGCGTGCTGCAGATGATCGACGAGCTGCAGGACACCACGGCCTCGATTTACTTCATCCCCGACATCTATATCTTCAACCTGATCCAGGCGCGCTTCGATTACGTCGGCGGGATGGCGGTGATGGCCATCTGCGAGACGCCCTTTACCGGTACCAACAACATCGTCAAGCGCATCAGCGACCTGGTGCTGGCCTCAGGCATCCTGCTCATGCTGCTGCCGGTGATGATGGTCATTGCCTTGTGCGTCAAGCTGACCTCGCCTGGTCCCATCATCTTCAAGCAGCGCCGCTACGGGCTGGATGGGGAAGAGATCGTGGTCTACAAATTCCGCTCCATGACGGTCATGGAGGACGGCGGCAAGGTCACCCAGGCCACCAAGGGGGACATGCGCCTGACCAAGATCGGCGGCTTCCTGCGCTCCAGTTCACTGGATGAGTTGCCGCAGTTCTTCAACGTGCTGCAGGGTCGCATGAGCATCGTCGGTCCGCGCCCCCACGCAGTGGCCCACAACGAGTTGTACCGCAAGCAGATCAAGGGCTACATGCTGCGCCACAAGGTCAAGCCGGGCATCACCGGGTGGGCCCAGGTCAACGGCCTGCGCGGGGAGACCGAGACGCTGGACAAGATGAAGGCACGTATCGAATTCGACCTGGAATACCTGCGCCGCTGGTCGCTGATGTTTGACCTGTGGATCATCTTCCAGACCGTGCGCATGGTGATCAAGCGCGACAACGCTTATTGATGGACAAGGCCTTCTCGCAGGGGAGGGGCAACAAGCACCGGCCGCGGTAGCCGGCAACAAGTGACACAGAAAAGAAGAGAGCTTGGTCAAATGAAAATCGGGAAGGCAACAGTTTCATGGCAGCACAATGTCGCGGCGAAGGCGCTGGTCTCCGCGATGCTTCTGGTGGCATTGGCCGCCTGCGGCGAGAAGAAGGCCGCGTCAGGTTCCAGCCAGGTGGTGGCCATTGTGGACGGTCAGGAAATCACCATTCACCAGGTCAACAATGAGCTGGCCAAGACCGGCGGCACGCAGGTCACCAAGCAGCTGCTTGACGGACTGGTGGCGCGCCAGCTGATGATCAATGCCGCCAGGAAGGACAAGCTCGACAACGATCCGGCCGTGGTGGCCGACATGGAGCGGGCACGCAACCTGGTGCTGGCGCAGAGCTACGTGGCCGGCAAGCTGAAAGCCCCGGTTCGCCCGTCGGATCAGGAAATCGAGGATTTCTATCGCAAGAATCCCGATTGGTTTGCCCAGCGCAAACAATATGAATTTGCCCAGTTGATCATCGCGGGGACCAGCCTCACCCCCGAGCTCAACGCCCTGATGGACCAGCCCGGCAAGCGTCTGGATGATGTGGTCGGCTGGCTGGATTCGCATCGGGTGCAGTATGCGCGCCAGCAGGTGGTCAAGACTTCGGCGGATCTGCCGCAGCAGATGAATACCAGCCTCAAGACCATGGAGCGCGGCACCATGTTCGTGGTGATCGAAGGACCGACGGCCATCCTGACCTCCTTGCAGGACGTCAAGAATGTGCCCATGACGCTGGCGGTGGCCTCGCCCCAGATCGCCCAGTATCTGGTGACCCTGCAGCAGAATCAGGCGTCCGAGCAGTTGGTGGAACGGTTGAAGAAGGACGCCAAGATCGAGCTCACCGAGCAGGCCAAGTCGTTCAAGGATCTGAGCGCTGCGGCCCCGGCGGACAAGGATGGCGCAGCCGTGCAGGGTAGCCCTGGCAAGGATGCTGCTTCAGCGGACAGCGAGGCGATCAAGCGCGGCGTCGCCGGTTTCAAGTAAGCATGGATCAACAACGGGCGTGCAGCGCCTGAATCAAGAACCTCAAGAACCTGATGTATTGCGGAGTAATGACGATGATGAGAAAAATAGTATTCCTGCTGATCGGTCTGATGCTGTCCAGCGTGAGCCTGCTTGCGCAGGCCGACGATATCCTGCTCGGGCCGGGTGACGTGATTCGCGTCAAGGTCTATGGCAGCGATGACCTCAGCCTGGAGACCCGCATCAGCGAAGCCGGCGTGATCAGCTTCCCGCTGGTGGGCGAAGTGAAGATTGGTGGCCTGTCCACCGCCCAGGCCGAGACCAAGATCGCCGGTCTGCTCAAGAAGGGCGGCTATCTGGTCAACCCGCAGGTGAACATTCTGGTCACCGTTCCGCAGAGCCAGATGGTGTCGGTGCTGGGACAGGTGTCCAAGCCGGGACGCTACCCGCTGGATGGCAAGCGCAACGTGGCGGACGTCATCGCGCTGGCCGGTGGCGTGACGCCTGATGGCGGCGACGCCGTGACCATCGTGCGCAAGAACGGCGGTGCGGTCAGCAAGCAGCTGGTGGACATCTACAGCATCACGCATAGCGGCGACACCTCGGAACTGCCGGAGGTGCAAGCCAATGACGTGATCTATGTGGAGCGTTCGCTGCGTTTCTACATTTACGGTGAAGTGCAGCGTCCGGGCATGTACAAGCTGGAACGCGGCACCACGCTGCTGCAGGCGCTCTCCGTGGGTGGCGGCCTGACCCAGCGCGGTACCGAACGCGGCCTGGTGGTCAAGCGCCAGGTGGATGGCAAGCTGGAGGAGCTGCACTTGAACAAGGACGATCCGCTGCAGGCCGACGACGTCGTCTACGTCAAGGAAAGCTGGTTCTGATCCGGCACCCGGCTGCAACGCACATGATTTCCCATTTTGCTATCGCAAACGCCAACCAGGAGGCGTGATCCCATGAATCTTTCTCAATTTGTTCTGATCCTCCAGGCTCACCTGCGGGTGATCCTGCTGATCCTGTCGATCACCGTTCTGGTGGCGCTTGGTATCAGCCTGACCCAGTCCAAGCAATACAAGGCGACCTCGTCGGTGGTGCTGAACTACAAGGCCTCCGATCCGGTGACCGGCCTGGTGGTCGCGCCCCAGGCCTTGCCCGGCTTCATGCCGACGCAGGTGGCCATCATCAACAGCCCGTCGGTGGCACTGGCTGTCGTGGACAACCTGAAACTGGCGCAACAGCCTGCGGTCAAGGCTGCCTTCGACGCCCAGAATCATGGCGATATGGATATCCGCAACTGGCTGGCCGGCGTGCTGCTGGCAAAACTGGATGCGGTGGCTTCCAAGGAAAGCAGCGTGATCGACATCACCTTCCGCGCTGATGATCCGCAGTTTGCGGCACTGGTGGCCAATGCCTTCGCGGCCGCCTACCAGCAGGTCAGCATGCAGCTGAAGCTGGACCCGACCCGCAAGGCATCGTCCTACTTCAACGACCAGACCAAGCTGTTGCGCGATGCCTATGAGCAGGCGCAGGCCAAGCTGTCGAAGTACCAGGAAGAGCATGGCATCACCAATCTGGACACCCGTACCGACGTCGAAAACAACCGCCTCAACGACCTGTCGACCCAGCTGGTGATGGCCCAGTCGGCCCTGGCCGAGGCGCAGTCGCGCAGCCGCCAGGCCAAGGCCGGTGGCGCTGCCGAATCGCCGGACGTCAATGCCAGTGGCCTGATCCAGACCCTGAAGTCCAACCTGGCCATCTCGGAAGCCCGCTTCGAGCAGGCCTCCAAGCGCTTGGGCGTGAACCACCCGGACTACCTGGCGGCCAAGGCCGAGCGTGATGGCCTGCGCGCGCAGCTGGCCAATGCGAGCGCCGCCATTTCCGCCTCGGTGGGCGGCAATGCCACCATCCTGGCCAAGCGCGAGTCCGAGATTCGCGCCGATTTCGAAGCGCAAAAACGCAAGGTGCTGGAGATGAACCGCACCCGTGACGAACTCGCCGTGCTCAGCCGTGAACTGGAAAGCGCCCAGCGCGCCTACGAGATGACCTCGCAGCGCTTCGCCCAGACCAGCCTGGAAGGCCAGTCCAACCAGTCGGATATCTCGTTGTTGTCGGCCGCCGTCCCGCCGGTCAATCCGTCGAGCCCGCGCATCCTCATCAACCTGATCCTGGCCGTGTTCGTCGGCGGCATCCTTGGCGTGATGACTGCGCTGGGCCTGGAGCTGACCAATCGCCGGGTACGTTCCGAGCAGGACCTGGTGGAAGAGCTGGGGCTGCCGGTGCTGGGTTCGATCACTCGCCCGGTGACAAGCTCGTCTCGCCGCCGCTTCGGATTCGGACGCGGCAAGCCTGCCTGATCCGGGCCCGTTTTCATCGCCAATAAAAACAGATACCGCGGGAATAACATGACTACAGCAACGTTGACATTCACTGAAGGCACCTCGCTGCCGAACCGCTCCATCGGCGCCATCCTGGTCGACAGCGGCAAGCTGACTCCCGAGAATGCGGAACGCATTCTGCGTCTGCAGCGCGAGCGCGGCATGCGCTTCGGTGACGCCGCCATCCAGCTCGGCTTGCTGACGCAGTCCGATATCGATCAGGCCTTGTCGCGCCAGTTCGACTATCCCTATCTTCTCAAAGGCGAAAGCAAGGTCAGCGAGAAGGTGGTGGCGGCCTACAATCCGTTCAGCAAACAGGTGGAAGCCCTGCGTGCCTTGCGCAGCCAGCTCATGGTCCGCTGGTTCGACATCGACGGCAAGCACAAGGCGCTGTCCATCGTCAGCCCGGCCAGCGGGGAAGGGCGCAGCTTCATCGCCTCCAATCTGGCCGTGGTGTTCTCGCAGCTGGGCGAGCGTACCTTGCTGATCGATGCCGACATGCGCCAGCCCTGCCAGCACGAGCTGTTTGGCCTGGATAACCGCAACGGCCTGTCGGGCGTGATCGCCGGCCGCTGCAGCGCGGCCGATGCGCTCCAGCGCGTGCCGGATCTGCTGGACCTGTCGGTCTTGCCCGCCGGTCCGACCCCACCGAACCCGCAGGAATTGCTGGGCCGTCCCAACTTCACGCAGTTGCTGGGCGACCTGGTACAGGATTTCGATGTGATTCTGGTCGATACCCCGTCCGGCGGCCAGTATGCCGACGGCAACATGATCTCGGCTCGCACCGGTGCCAGCCTGGTGGTAGTGCGCACCAACATGACCCACATCTCGGCCGTCCGTACGCTCACCGACAACCTGACCAGCGCACACGTGGCCGTCGTCGGCAGCGTCGTCAACGAGTTCTGATCTCCCGACCCTCCTGACGAGAACTGCAAGATGACTGCCCAGACCCTGCGCCCCATGCGTCAACAGCCATTCTCCGGCCTGCCCTGGCTGGTGGTGGCGGCGGGCCTGGCGGCCATGTACGTCCCCAGTTTCATTGACCTGTTCCATGGCGTGTGGGGCACCGAGCGCAACGCGCACGGCCCGATCGTGCTGGCCGTCGCGTGTTGCTACCTGTTCGTGCGGGTGCGTCAGCTGCATCAGGACGGGCTCATCGAGCGCCGTCCGGCACCCATCGCCGGCATGGTGTTTCTGTTGCTGGGCTTGCTGTGTTTCGTGCTGGGGCGCTCGCAGACCGTGCTCTTCATGGAAGCGGGATCGCTGATCCCGATCCTGATCGGCATCGTCTTGCTCCAGTTCGGGATCCGTACCTGCCGCCGCCTGTGGTTTGCCTTTTTCTTCATGTTGTTCATGGTGCCACTGCCGGCCTCGGTGGTGGACCTGCTCACCCAGCCGCTCAAGATCGGCGTCTCCTACGCCTCCGAACTGATCCTGCGTCAGTTCGGTTATCCGATCGCGCGCAGCGGCGTGATTCTCTACATCGGCCCCTACCAGTTGCTGGTCGCCGATGCCTGCGCCGGGCTGAACTCGCTGTTCACCCTGGAAGCGCTCGGCTTGCTGTACATGAACCTGGTGCGTCACCAGTCGCTGTTCCGCAATCTGGTGCTGGCGGTCCTGATCGTTCCGATTTCCTTTACGGCCAATACGGTGCGCGTCATGGTGCTGGCCCTGATCACCTATTACCTTGGCGATGCCGCCGGCCAGGGCTTCCTGCACGGGTTCGCCGGGATGCTGCTGTTCTTCGTGGCACTGGGCCTGATCATCGCGCTGGATAGCCTCTTGCGCTGGATCGCCGTGCGCCATGCGGCCTGGCGCGGGCTGCCGGTTCCCGAGGCGGTGCCGCGCCAGCGTGCTGCTGCGGCCGCGCAGGACAACACACAGTTTTCCATGAACCTGCGGCTCTCCATTGCCGTGGTGATCGCCATGGTGGTCTCGGTGGGCCTGGTGCAGTTGCTGGTGCCGCGTGAGGTCAACGTGGTCAAGAAGGGCAACTTCGCCACCGTCATTCCTACCCAGTTCGGGCAGTGGAAGGAAGTGCCGTCGCCATTCCTGCAAGTCAACGTAGGTCTGGAGGACGGGACCGATCGCAGCACCGACCAACCCTACGACGACGTGCTCGGACGCACCTACGTCAACAGCCAGGGACAGATGGTCATGCTGGCGCTGGCCTACGCCAAGGAGCAGACCCAGGACGTGAAGATCCACCTGCCCGAAGTCTGCTACGTGGCCCAAGGATTCGTGTTGAGCGGCAAGGAGCGGGTGGCCATCCCGGTGCGGGCGGGCAGCCAGCCCGTCATGGGCTCGCGCTTCGTTGCATCCCGCCAGAACCGGGTCGAGGCGGTCACCTACTGGGTGCGCATCGGCGATGGATTCCCCAACGGTGGCCTGGCCGCACGACTGAAGATATTTGAAGACGGCATGGCCGGCCGGATCTCCGATGGCATCCTGGTGCGTGCCTCCACCCTGGTGCAAGAGGGAGCATCGCAGGCCGACGAGTTCGCCTTGCAACAGCGTTTCCTGGAAGACCTGCAGTCAGCCGTGGGTGCGGCCAACCCCGGCCTGCTGGTGCCGGCGTGAGCGCCTGGGTGATGACCGGCGTGGAATGTTCAGCAGTCGCGCAACGGGCAAGCTCGGCTTGCAGCGAAGGACAATGAAATGAGAAAAATCAATCTGGACTTGACCCAGCTGCTCATCCTGGCAGCCGGCGTCATGGTGGCCGTGCTGGTCGGGATGGTGCTGCCGGTGGCGGCAACCTTGCTGGGCGACAGCGTCGGACGTCTGGCGGCAGTGCCGGCGCTGTTCCTGCTGGGAGCCATCTTCGTCTTCAACAAGCGCTTGCTGCTGTTGCTGATCCTGCTGCTGCGCGCCTCCGGCGACGTCGTGCTGGAGTCCACGCGGATAGGGGCCGGCGGTGGCGGTGCCGGCCTCGGCGGGGCCATCAATGCCCTGATCATTCTGATCGCGCTGCTCTTCTTCATCGAGCGCCCGCGCCTGCTGCCGCGCAAGGCGGCAGTGGCCTGGCTGATCTTCCTGGCATGGGAGGCGGTGTGCGTGGTGGTCTCGCCCAATGCTGCCGTTGGCCTGAAAACTGCGCTCTCGCTGTGCTCCTACTTTGCCGTGTTCGTCTGCGCGTTTTATATCGTGCGCACCGAGGATGACTTCCGCTTCATGGTGCGCCTCATGATCGGCTCGTCGGTCATTCCCGCCATCTACGGGCTGGTGAGCGTGGCGATGGCCGGCGGCGTGTCCGGTGGTTTCCGTCTGCAGAGTACGTTTACTCACCCGAACATCCTGGCCTTCTACCTGACCCTGATCATTTCGCTGGGTCTGTACGTCCTGAAAAGCCCGACCTTCAAGCTGAGCCAGCTGCAGCGCTTTGCCTTCACGGGCTATCTGGGCGTGCTGATGGTCTTGCTGCTGCTGACCCAGACGCGCAGTGCATGGGCGGCGGTGCTGGTGCTGTTCGTTCTGTACGGACTGATGTTCGAACGGCGCTACCTGATCTACCTGCTGGTGCTGTGCTGCCTCTCCTTGCTGATCCCCAGTGTGCAACAGCGGATCATGGATCTGGACGGAGGCGGTACGGTGGTAGGCAACTACGCCAAGCTCAATTCGTTCGCCTGGCGCGTGCTGCTGTGGGAGAGCGCGCTGAACTGGATGTCGCCCAGCCGCTACCTGACGGGCTATGGCGTGGAAGCCTTCGGTTACTACTCGAACGTGTTCTTCCCGCTGTCGGGCAACTTCGAGTGGAAGGCACACAATGTGTTCGTCCAGCTGATTTTCGATATTGGCGTCATCGGGCTGGTAGCCTACCTGGTGCTGTTCTATCAGGCCTTCCGGGCGCTGCTCCGGCTCTATCCCAGGGATCGCCTGGGTGCGGGCATCCTGATTTGCGCACTGGTTCAATATCTGGTCGTGTCGGCCTCCGACAACATGCTCAGCTATCTGGCGTTCAACTGGTATTTCTGGATGGCGATGGGCATGGGCTGGTCGCTCTATCTGAATGGACAGCCGGCTGATAAGGAAAGGGCAGGGCAAGCGTCGCGCCTGGCCGCAGCCCCTGCTGCCTGAGGGGCCGTGATGGGTGGGCTGCGCCGTGCAGGTGCAGCCCACCGCAGCGGGCCTGGCCGTTATTCGGCCTTGATCAGCTCCGCTCCGACGGTCGAAGAAGCGCCGCCGCTCTGCGCGTAAATGATCAGTTGCGGGGTGTTGGCATTCCAGACGAAGGTCGTGCTCTGGCCATTGGCCAGGTAACCGGAGTCGGTGACCACCTTGCCGACCAGCTTGTCATAGATGGTCAAGCGCAGCTTGCCGCCACCTGTGGCACGCGCTGTCAGTTTGTACTTGGCACCCATGACCGGCTTGGCCCAATCGACCGGCTGCATGCCGCGATTGGAGTAATTGACGGCAATCGTGGAAGCGCTGGCGCCGGAGATCACCACCGATTGCTGCCACGAGTCGAAGGTGGCCTGGCCGCTGCCGGCTTGCAGGGTCCAGGCACCGCGCATGGAGAGCAGGTTGAGATTCTGGTTGGGCGTGAAGGCCTTGCCGTTGCCATCGATCCAGCCGCTGGCCCCGGTCACGCGGCGCAGGGCGGCACGGATGGTTTGCAGTTCGTTGGAGACGGTGGCATTCCAGCCGCCCGGGGAAGGATTGGCGCTCGATCCGATCTCGGCAAAGATGGCGAAGGGCGTGCCGTCGTTGGCGTCGATGACGTAGGCACCGTAGCGCTTGAGCGTTTCAGCGATGCGGCGCACTTCTTCGTTGGTGATCTTGGATGTGTCAAAGGAAGGCGGCAGCATCATCAGCGCGCCTTCCGGGAATGGACCGCTGTTGACCTTCGCCGCATTGACGTCGGCCGAGGTGGCCGGGAAAACGTAGGTGGGCTTGGCGCTAAGGCCGTTGTAAGTCATCGTCATGGCCAGCGCGTGCGGATAGTACTCCGGCTTGGCGGCAGCTTCGTGGATGCGGATCAGCCCGGCCGAAGCAGGAACGCCCGCCGCACGCGCGCCCTGGTAGTAATGCGCAGGATCAGGCCAGCCGGTGCCGTTCATCTTGGTCCATGCGTAGAGTC
The DNA here is from genome assembly GCF_002296545.1 of Herbaspirillum sp. UBA812. Lineage (NCBI taxonomy): Bacteria > Pseudomonadati > Pseudomonadota > Betaproteobacteria > Burkholderiales > Oxalobacteraceae > Herbaspirillum > Herbaspirillum sp. UBA812. The sequence continues at coordinate 18,537 of NZ_DBIC01000186.1, forward strand.
GTGCAGTCCATTTGCCGTCCTGCTGTTTCAGGCCCCAGAAGGAATGGATGATGCCGGTGGACGGGTCCGCGATATCGGCGTGAGCATCGCCGCCCGGGCCAGGCTTGGTCGCTGCCGGCCAGTGGGGAATGGTGATGTCGCGGAAGACCTCTTCGTCAGCGATCTTGAGGCTGTTGCTGCCGGTCGGCCCGGTCACGGTTACCGCCGGATCATTCGGGCTGGCCAGGAACACGCCGGTCGAGTAATCGCCGTTGGTGATCAGCGGCGAATAGGTCGATGTAGGGATGACGTCGTTGGAAAAAGTGGGATTGACCGGCCGGCTGTTCCACAGTGAATCCGCAGCGAAGGGTTTGAGGTAGCTGCCCCATTCCTGAGCCCAGGCCGGTGCACTGGCCAGGGCTGTGCATCCAAGCGCCAGGCATAACTGGGCTTGGCGTAGCTTGCTGAATTTTCGTTGCATGAGCATTTCCTATGAAGTAGTGGTGGTGCCGCAGGGCAAGATGCTGCCTTGGGAATCAGTCTGACGCACAAAGCGCTCAACGGTTCGGTGCCCCTGAAAAGTATAGCGAGCCTGTCGCTGTTCATGGCGTAAAAAAAGCTGACAGGCCAGGTTCAGTTGAATGCGAACTTTTCATTTGATGGGCTCTCGAAGCGCAGCAACAAAATGTGTGCAAGTGCAGCAAATTTGTGGGGCGGATGCCGCATAATGTGAAAGATAAGGTGAGCTTTCACTCTTGATGAGACTGGTTTGGTGCCATGTGGGAATGCACATTCTGACCAAGTCGTTGGCTACTGGTTGCGTGCGACGGGCCAAACTCATCAGGACAACGCGGCGACAGGGCCAGTGGCTTCTGCTGCAGGTGAAAATGCGAGCCGGGTGGTTTTGGCGAAGCCTTCGGACAGTGCCCGGCAGCACGCTGGTGGCGCAGGACGCATGAAGGATTTTGAATCGGACGAGACGGAAAGAGACGATGTTGATAGGACTATTGCAAACGATACTGCTGCTGTTCCTGGTGCTGCTGGCCATTCCGGTGACGGTATTGCTGGTGCAGGTGCTGGCGGCGCGGTTCGCGCGTCCCAGGTCGACGGTGCTGAGTCCGCTGCGTCCGCGCATCGCGGTGCTGGTGCCGGCCCACAATGAGGCGGGCGGGATTGCCGAGGTCATCGCCGGCATCCGTGCCCAGCTGGCGCAGGGTGACCGTGTACTGGTGGTGGCGGACAACTGCTCCGATGACACTGCAGCCATCGCGCGCGCAGCCGGTGCCGAGGTCACGGAGCGTTTTCACGATGTCTTGCGCGGCAAGGGCTATGCGCTGGACCACGGTATCCAGCAGCTGGCGCAGGATCCGCCCGACGTGGTGATCATCGTGGATGCCGACTGCTTCCTGGGTCCCGATGCGCTGGACACGGTCAGTCGCGCCGCGGTGCAGTCGGGCCGCCCGGTGCAGGCCTTGTACCTGATGCATGTGCCGCAGGAATCCGGCCCGATGCGCAAGATCGCCGAGTTTGCTTGGGTGGTGAAGAATCATGTGCGGCCCCTGGGTTTCCAGCGCCTCGGCCAACCCTGCCAGCTGATGGGCACCGGGATGGCATTTGGCTGGCAGCAGATCGGACGGGTCGATCTGGCCACCGGTCACATCGTCGAAGACATGAAGCTGGGTGTCGACCTGGCCACCGTGGGGCAGCCGCCGCTGTTCTGTCCGGACGCGCTGGTCTACAGCTACTTCCCGGTCAGCGAAAGCGGTGTCAGCACGCAGCGTACGCGCTGGGAGCACGGCCACCTGAGCGTGATCCAGACCTATGTGCCCAAGCTGCTGCGACAGTCGCTGCGCCTGCGCAATGGAGCCCTGGCGGCGCTGGCGCTGGATCTGAGCGTACCGCCGCTGGCCTTGCTGGTCATGCTCACCGGCGTGGCGTGGCTGCTGGCCTTGCTGGCCGCGCTGGTCCTGGGCGGTACGGCGGCCCTTGGGCTGGCCAGCCTGATGCTGGCCGCGCTGGTGTCGTCGGTGCTGCTGGCCTGGTCCGGGTTTGCGCGCGATGTGATCAATCTGCGCCAGTTGCTCAGCGCCGTGGGCTATGTGGCACGCAAGGTGCCGTTGTATGTGAAGTTTCTTTTCAATCGTCAGGTAGAGTGGGTGAGGTCCAAACGTGACTCTGAATGAGCCTATTGCAGTGGCGTCCGCGCCAGTGGCTGCGCAGCCCGGCGCAGTGATCGATCCGGGGCCGGATTTCTCGCGCGAGGTGTATTGCATCCTCGGTCTGCCGTTCGACCTGGTCGACGTGCAGCAAGCCTGCGCGCGCATGCATCTGGCCAGCAAGGAACGCCGCCGCTGCTTCCTGTCCACGCCCAATCTGAACTTCGTGATCGCCTGCCTGCAGGACTTGCAGTTCCGCGAAACCGTCCTGCAGAGCAACCTGTCGGTGATCGATGGCATGCCCATCGTGTGGATCGCCCGCGCCCTGGGATTGCCCTTCACCGAACGCGTCTCCGGCTCGACCTTGTTCGACGCCCTGCGCAGCACGGCTGGCCGCAATGGCGTCGATCCCATGCGCATCTATTTCTTCGGCGGCTTGCCCGGCGTTGCCAAGCTGGCCTGCGAAAAGATCAACGCCGACCGCGGCGGCATGCAGGCGGTCGGCTATGAAACCCCGGGCTTCGGCACGGTCGAGGAGATGAGCAGCCCCGAGACCATCGCAGCGATCAACCAGAGCGGGGCCGATTTCCTCGTTGTGGCGCTGGCCGCCCGCAAGGGCCAGCAATGGGTGCAACGCAATCGCGATGCCCTGCAGGTGCCGCTGATGGGCCACCTGGGGGCCGTGATCAATTTCGTGGCCGGAACCGTGTCGCGCGCTCCGGTCTGGGTCCAGAAGACCGGCCTTGAATGGGCCTGGCGCATCAAGGAAGAGCCGGCGCTGTGGCGGCGCTACTGGAATGATGGCCGCACCCTGCTGAAGCTGCTGTGGAGCGTCGTGATCCCGGCCGCGCGGGCGGCGCGCCGTCCGGCGCCTGCCGCCGCGCAATTTGATGCGGCCGGCATGGAACTGAGGCTGGATCATGGCACCAGTGAATTGCTGCTGAGCGGTGCCATCGGCCAGCCCAACATCGGGCGCTGGCGCTCGCTGCTGGCCCAGGCTGCGCAAGGGCAGGGGCCGGTGGTGCTGGATTGCGCGCAACTGACCTGGATCGACAGCGCCGCCGTCGGTTCGCTGATCCTGCTCTATGCGGCCTGCATGGCTGCCAAGCGTCCCTGGGCGATCATCAATCCGTCGGCGTCGCTGCGGCGGCAGTTCGAGCTGATGTGCGCACAGTATTTGCTTGAACCCTTGCGGTGACGCCGTCCCCGCTGTCCTTATTCCTGTCCTGGGCGGAGGGACTGCGGCATGAGGGATCTTCGTGCCGCGACCTGTGCCGGGCAACCGTTTTTCGATTCAACTCCATAGAGCAAGAAAGGCAAACATGAAAGCGATGATTCTCGCAGCGGGCAAGGGGACCCGCGTTCGGCCGCTGACCTACGCGCTGCCCAAACCGATGATTCCCATTCTGGGCAAGCCCGTGATGGAGTATCTGATCGAGCACCTGGTGAAATTCGGCATCCAGGACATCATGGTCAACGTCAGCTACCTGCATGACCGCATCGAGAATTATTTTGGCGAAGGCCAGCGTTTCGGCGCGCGCATCGGCTATTCCTTCGAAGGCTATGTGGATGACGACGGCCAGGTCTTCCCCGACCCCATCGGTTCGGCCGGTGGCATGAAGAAGATTCAGGAGTTCGGCGGCTTCTTTGATGAAACCACGCTGGTCATCTGCGGCGATGCGCTGATCGATCTGGACATCCATTCGGCCCTGTTCGAGCACCGCCGCAAGGGCGCGCTGGTCAGCGTGATCACCAAGGAGGTGCCGATGGAGCAGGTCTCCAGCTATGGCATCGTGGTGACCGAGCCCGACGGCAAGGTCAAGTCCTTCCAGGAAAAGCCGAAGCAGGAAGAAGCCCTGTCCAATCTGGCCAGCACCGGTATCTACATCATGGAGCCGGAAGCCCTGGAGCTCATCCCCAAGGACAAGTTCTTCGACATCGGCTCCGACCTGTTCCCGCTGCTGGTGGAAAAGCAGTTGCCGTTCTATGCCCAGAAGCGCTTCTTCAACTGGATCGACATCGGCAACGTCACCGATTTCTGGTCGGTGCTGCAGAGCGTGCTGAAAGGGGAAGTGGCGCAGATGTACGTGCCCGGTACCCAGATCCAGGAAGGTGTGTGGGTCGGACTCAACACCCGCATCGAGTGGGAAGGCACCACCATCGAAGGGCCGGTCTACATCGGAGCCGGTTCTCATATCGCAGCCGGCTCGACCATCATCGGACCGGCCTGGATCGGCCATGGCAGCCATATCTGCAGCGGCGCGAAGGTCATTCGCAGCGTGCTGTTCGAGTATACTCGCGTAGCCAGTGGCACCACCTTTGAAGACAGCGTGGTCTATGGTGCCTACAGCGTCACCCATGATGGCGCAATGAAGCATACGTCCGATCAGCCGGACGAGCAGTGGAACGACGCGCGCGACCGCCGTCTCAAACCACGGACTGGCGTGGATAACAGGAGCACCTAATGTTAATTACCAAAATCTATCCCGTCATCTTGTCCGGCGGTTCGGGAACCCGCCTGTGGCCGCTCTCGCGTGCCGCCTATCCGAAGCAGTTCCTGCCGCTCGTGAGCGAACAGACCATGCTGCAGGAGACGGTCACGCGTGTCGGTTCCTGGCCGGAAGTCCAGGCCCCGCTGATCGTCTGCGGCAATGAGCACCGTTTCATGATCGCCGAGCAGATGCGTGAAATCGGCGTGCGCCCGCTGGGCATCATGCTCGAGCCGCAGGGCCGCAATACCGCGCCGGCCGTCGCCGCCGCCGCCTTGCACCTGCAGCGCCTCGATCCGGAGGCGGTCATGCTGGTGCTGCCGGCCGACCACGTGATCAAGGACGTGCTGTCCTTCCACGAGGCGGTCCGCCGCGCCATGGCTTCTGTGCAGCAGGGCGCGCTGGCCACTTTCGGCATCGAGCCGACGCAGCCGGAAACCGGCTACGGATACATCCTGCGCGGTGGCGCTCACGGCGCCGATACCGGCAACTTCCTGGTCGATCGCTTCGTCGAGAAGCCGGATCTGGAGACCGCCACCGGTTTCCTGAAGCAGGGCGGCTATTACTGGAACAGCGGCATGTTCCTGTTCAAGGCGCGCGATTTCCTCGCCGAGCTGGAATCCCATCGTCCGCTGATCGGTGCGGCCGTCAAGGAGGCGGTGAGCAAGGCCTACAACGACCTCGATTTCTGTCGCCTGGATGAGGCCGCGTTCGCCGCGTCCCCCTCCGAGTCGATCGACTACGCCGTGATGGAAAACACCTCGCGCGCGGTCGTGGTGCCCGCCAGCATCGGCTGGAGCGATGTCGGTTCATGGAGTGCGCTGCACGAAGTGCTGCCGGCAGATGCCGAGGGCAACGTGGTACGCGGAGACGTTCACCTCAACCAGGTCAAAAATACCCTGGTGCGTGCGGAAAGCCGCATGGTGGCGGTGCTTGGCGTGGAAGACCTGATCGTGGTGGAAACCGACGATGCCGTGCTGGTCGCCAACCGTGAGAAGGTGCAGGAAGTGAAGGCCTTCGTGGACAAGCTCAAGAATGCCAAGCGCACCGAGCACGTCCATCACAAGCGCGTCTTCCGTCCTTGGGGCAGCTACGAGAGCGTCGACTCCGGCGAGCGCTTCCAGGTCAAGCGCATCATCGTCAAACCGGGTGAGAAGCTGTCGCTGCAGATGCATTATCACCGCGCCGAACACTGGGTCGTGGTCAGCGGCTCGGCGCTCGTCACGCGCGGCGAAGAGGTCACTCTGCTCAGCGAGAACGAGTCCATCTACCTGCCCATCGGCGTGACCCATCGCCTGGAAAATCCGGGCAAGCTGCCGCTGCACCTCATTGAGGTGCAATCGGGCAGTTACCTCGGTGAAGACGACATCGTTCGTTTCGACGACGTCTACAAGCGCGCCTGAGTTCGCCCGACCACCACTGATTCTCTTGCCTTGCTGCCGGGTTCTCCGGCATTGGCATGAGGAAACTGCAATACGCCCGATGGCTGCCATCGGGCGTTTTCTTTTTGTTCTCCAGCTAAATTTCCCCCGCCTCACGCCATCACCGACACCGGAGTGATGGTAATCACTGCTTGTGCATATCATTACATGCTGCAATGCAATATAAAAACCATTGTGCGTCAGCTATTTGTCAGTAATTGCGTACGTGAAAAACGCGAGTTATTTTAATTTTGCGTCACTGACTCGTGCGTCAGTAGCACGTCAGTGCGCTGTCAGCACTTTGTCAGGAAGCATGTTTCAAGACGTAACAACGGGTATGAAAAGACGTTTTGCGTGATTTTTTATTTGTTTATGGACCGGTTTTTATGCGAGCATAACAATGCTTCAAGTTTGTTTTTATGACCACGAATTCTTTACTGTGCGTCGCAGCATTATGGTAAATTCCTTACCGCTCTTTACAGATGAGCTGCTGCCGTTCACAGGAGTCCTGGCGTCGATGCCCGTTGCGTGCCGCGCGCCTCGTGGCTCTGCCGGCTTCGTTGCGGAGCTTGCGCAGCAGCTGAAGCCTTCTGCTTGTTTCTGACGCCGCCGCACGCGGTCTTCGATCCCTTCAAATCCATACCCGATGTCCTTCAAAGAGATAGTCAA
>NZ_DBIC01000190.1:0-13741 GCF_002296545.1 Herbaspirillum sp. UBA812
TTCAGACCATCCGTGCGGAGATGGGCGAGTTTGCCATCTCCGATGTCTTCTATGGGGATACCCACGAGGCCGGACGCGAAGAGATCTACTGGAGACTGGTACGCCCGAATGCGCCACGCGACATCGGCGGCATGCATGCCGACAAGTGGTTTCACGATGTCATGGGCATGGACGATCGCGCCTTCGCGGCACAGGCGGAGACCGTCAAGATCTGGATTCCGATCTATTCACAGCCAGGGCGCAACGGGCTCATGATCGTGCCCGATTCGCATCGCCGCCAGTATCGCTACCACGGCGAACCCGGTGCCGGCGGCATGAAGCCGATCATCGATGAAGACCCCGCGACACTGGGTGCGCAGCTGATGCTCACGGAGCCGGGCAACATGCTCATCTTCAACGAAGGCATTCTGCATGGGGGGGCGGTCAATCTGGGGGACCAGACCCGCGTGAGCGTGGAGATCACGCTGGTCTTCCCGCAACGGATGACGAAAAACTGACCGCCGTCCGCCAGCGCTGATCAGCGACCGGCGTCGAACATGTCGATGAAAGCGCCGATGGTCCCGTTGACCTTCTCTTCCGAGACATGCCATGCGGCTCCATCATCGGCCGCATAGAAGTTGCTGGCATTGGAGCCGCCCCAGCGGAAGACCTCGAAGGAGGGCCAGTAAAGCACATTGCTCAGGCCGGACTGGTGCACCACCTGATGCGCCACCAGGCGCATGGTGCTCTTGGACAGGCAGTCGGCCACGACGCAGGATTCAAATTCAAACGACGCAATCAGCGGCACCGGCGAGACCGTGATCACCACTTTGGCGTGCGGTGCCAGCTTGCGCACGAAGTTGATCAGGTACAGGACGTTGTCCACGTTCTCCTGCACGGTGGTCGTCCGGTATTCGTACTTCTCGCCCAGCACGCGAGAGTTCAGCGCGGTCGGGCGCGGCAGCACGAAAGCGCCGGTGGTCTTGTCGAAGAAAGCCGGTGCCACTCCGAGCGTAAGGATGAAGACATCCGAGTTGCGAATCTTCTCCAGCGTGCTGTCGGCACTCCAGCCCGGCGGTAGCAATTCCTGGATACGCTCACTCACCGCCACATCGGTCTTGCCGGTGCTGAGCCAATCGACAAAGGCGCGATTGGCGAAGGTGGTGTTGATGTACTCCGAGATTTCCATGTGGGTGCTGTTATAGCCGCTCTTGTTCAGGGCGGCTGAAATGTTGCGCGCAAAGCAGGAGCCCATGGTGAAGAAGCGTGTGGCACGGCTGATGAATTTCTCTTCGTTGCGCAGATCGAAGGCGATGTGTTTCTTGATCAGCGCCGGCAGGTCGCCGACGAAATCCTCGGTGAGCGGATAGCGTCCGATTTTCTTGCGTTTCGGGCTCGCTGCCTCGGCTTGCTGGGCCAGCGCAGCCTTGCCAAGCTTGATGGTTTCGCGATTGGTATCGGTATCGTAGACAGCCGGGTCCAGCGCGATGGCTTTTTCCAGTGCGGCAATCGAGTCCGCCAGGTTGTTGGCTACATTGTTGATGTGCGAGAGGCTCTCGCTGAGATGGTAGTAGTCCGCAGCACTATTGGACATGGCGACCAGCCTGCGATACAGATCGGCGGCCTTTTCCTGTGGGCCGACATAGCTGCAGCGCTGTGCGGCAAAGCGCACCAGCGCGCAGTTGGCCTCGGTGCCGTTGTCGAACAGAGCGGGAAAATCCTCCAGGATGGACACTGCCGCATCCCGTGCGGCGGCCAGCTGTTTGTGCGACCCGTCATCAATCAGCTGCGCATGGATGAAACGCGCATTGAGATCACTCTTTTCCTCGGCCAGCCTGGCGAAGCAGGCAATGGCATCGCTGCGGCGGTTTTCCCGAATGAATTGAGCGCCGGCGGCGAGCAGGTCCTCGCGCTTGCCGTGCTCGATCAGGTGGGTCACGATGGGGTCAAGGTTGGAGGCTGATGAGTTCATGATGGCTTCGCTGAAGTGGGGTTGCTCACGTACTGCTTGCACGCGGGCCTGAATGCACCGGGCCTGCCTATCGCCGCAGGCCCGCTGTCGTCGTCACGCAGCGAGCATGCAGAACCGGAGGCTCGCCGCACGTGTGGTTCTGGTGCGACTGATTTTACACAGGTTCAGTTGCGCTCTGGACCGCTGTAAATGCAGGAAAAAGGGGGGTTATTCCCGCGTTGAACTGCCATAACAGGCTGTTCAGCCCCCCACGCTGGCGGCGCACCACTGCGCCAAATCAAGATCTAGCCCCCCTTTCCGCCGGTTATTCCCTGCTTTGGCGTGATATCGGCCCATTATCATCTGTCACATCCGGAAAAGGCGGCTCCGCCGCACAGAACGCGCCAGAGAAATCATCCAAGGAACCCCATGCCTACCGTCGTCCTTCCGGCCCGAAAGCACCGCAGTGACCTGGTGCCATTGACCGACCATGCGTTGTTTGAAAACGCCAACTGCCGGGCGACGCACGCTGCGTCCGATTTCCCATGCGCGCACTTCTGCTAGCTGCCGGCCTGGGAACCAGGCTGCGTCCCCTGACCGATCTGCTGCCGAAATGTCTGGTCCCGATCAACGGCCGGCCGCTGCTGGACTACTGGATCGAGAACCTGCTCGGACAGGGCGTGGACGACATCCTGATCAATACCTACTATCAGGCCCATCTGGTGGAGCGCTACATCGCCGCCAGCTGTTGGCGCGACCGGGTCACGCTGGTCAGCGAGCCTGTCTTGCTGGGAACGGCGGGCACTGCACTGGCCAACCGCGCGTTCTTCGGCAACAAGCCCTTCCTGCTGGCACATGCCGACAATCTGACCCGTTTCGACTGCCGCGATTTCCTCGCTGCGCACCGCGACCGCCCGGCGCACACCGCCTTGACCATGATGCTGTTCGAGACACCCGATCCCCGTTCTTGCGGCATCGTCGAGCTGGATGCCAACGGCGTGGTGCAGGCCTTCCACGAAAAGGTCCCGGAGCCACCTGGCAGGCTGGCCAACGCGGCGGTCTACCTGCTCGAACCGGAGGTCCTGGATTTTCTGGACAGCCTGGGTCGTCCCGAAATCGACTTCAGCACCGAAGTCATTCCGCACTATCTGGGCAGGATCGCCACCTTCACCAACCATGCCTATCATCGCGATATTGGCACCGTGCAGAGCTGGACCCAGGCCCAGCAGGACTTTCACATGCCCCCTGCCCAGCCCGGCAATGCGCACGCATGGGCAGAGCTGACGCAATCCCTCGCACCGGAACTGCATCAGCTGCTGCACCGGCTGGCCGGGCAGTGAGTTGCCATGACGGTGGCAAAACGCCTATTTGGCGGGCATTTGCACGGCCGTTTCACGGATGGCCGCGCTAGCCACCGGGTTATCCTGTGCAAGATGCATTGTCCACGATTGCCAATGTGGCAATAAAACTCACAATAGGGAAACCTGTGCGGGGGTGCGGCCGGTACGGCTGATTTCGCCGCACATTTTTTAGTCGTGTTGGAAGGCCATGAACCAGGATCAGCGCAAATACCGATTCCAGAACCCCGAGGTGATCTATTCGGAAATGGAGATCGTGACCGCTTCGCGGGAGGACATCGAGCATCTGCAGGCGCTGTCGTCCCGCAATCCGCGCAAGCGGGTGCGCCTGTGTGCGCACGACAGCCCCGACGATGCCTTGCACGAGATGCTCATCATTCATGAGCGCGGAGCGTACGTGCGTCCGCACAAGCATCCTGGCAAATCGGAATCGATGCACGTGATTGCCGGCCGGGTCGATCTGGTGATGATGGACGATGAAGGGCAAGTGACGCGCGTCATCGAGATGGGCGACTATGCATCCGGCTTGCCCTTCTACGAGCGCATGGACAAGCCGATCTTTCACACCTTGATCATCCGCTCGCCGGTCCTGGTCTTCCATGAAGTGACCAACGGCCCCTTCCTTCCCGCCGCCACGGCGTTTCCCGCCTGGGCAGCCGATGGCAGCGATGCCGAGCTGGCCGACGCCTACATCCGGGAACTGGAACTCCGAATCAAGCCCTTTACGAGAACCCAATGAAGCAAATCATCCATCGCCGCACGACCTGCCGCGCTTGCGGCAGCCATGATCTGGACCTGGTATTCGCACTCAAGCCCACCCCCATCGGCGACGACTATGTCACCGCAGAGCGCCTCGGCGAAGCACAGCCGAGCTATCCTATCGATCTGTTCATGTGCGGTCAGTGCGGCCTGGCGCAGATCACCGACATCATTGACCCGGACGTTCTGTACGGCAACTACATCTACGTCACCCAAAGCTCCCCGGGGCTGCATGCCCACTTCCACGCATACGCTCAGAACGTCGTACAGCGCTGCCAGCTTGCGCCCGGCTCGCGCGTCATGGACCTGGGCTCCAATGACGGAACGCTGCTGCGTTCGTTCAAGACGCTCGGCATGGATGTGCTGGGCGTGGAGTTCGCCGCGCACATCGCCGAGCAGGCAACCGCCAGCGGCATTCCCACCATCGGCAAGTTCTTCGACCGCGGCCTGGCCAAGGACATCCTGGCGCAGCACGGTCCTGCCCGGGTGATCACGGCCAACAATGTGTTCGCCAATATCGATGATCTCGGTTCGTGGGTCGACGGCATCAACACCTTGCTGGCCGACGATGGCGTATTCGTCTTCGAGAGCTATTACCTGGCCGACCTCATCGACAACATGGTGTTCGATTTCATTTATCACGAACACCTCTCCTCGTTCTCGGTACGCCCGATCCAGGCGCTGTTTGCCCGCGTGGGGCTGGAGCTGACGGCCATCGAGCGGGTCGCCACCAAAGGCGGATCGCTGCGCTATTTCGTCCAGCGCCCCCAAGGTCCCGTGCAGCCGGATGGCTCGGTGCAGCAACTGCTGGAAGAAGAAGATCGCAAGGGGATCTACCGCAAGGACACCTACGATGCCTATGCCGCCAGGATCGATGCCCTGAAACGGCAAACCCTGGACTTCCTGCGCCAGGCCAAGGCCGAGAACAAGACGGTGGCCGGCTTCGGTGCGTCCATCACCTGCACCACGCTCATCTATCACTTCGAACTGGGGCAGTACCTCGATTACCTCGTGGACGACAACCAGGCCAAACAGGGCCGCTACAGTCCGGGCTGGCACCTGCCGGTGCTGCCGTCGTCGGCGATCTACGAGCGCAAGCCGGATTACGTGCTGGTCCTGGCCTGGCGGTTTGGCGAACCCTTCATCCAGAAACACCAGGCCTACCTTGAGCAAGGTGGCCATTTCATTCAGCCCGTGCCGGGTTTCAAGATCGTCTGAGATGAGTGAACGTCATTTCCTGGTCGTCGGCGGCAGCAAGGGCAGCGGCCTGGCATTGGTGGAGCACCTGCTGGCAGCAGGGCAGCGCGTCTCGGTGCTCGCACGCAGTGCCAGCCCGCTGCCATCGTCCACGCTGCTCAATTGGCAACAGCTGGATGTGACCGACGGGGGCGCGTTGCGTGCCGCGCTCGATGCGTGTGCCAGGTCTCAGGGAAAGATCGACAGTGCCGTCTTCATGCAGCGCAACCGCGCGACCGGCGACGCCTTCGACACCGATCTGGCCGTCGCCCTGACCGCCACCCGCAATGCCATCGACCATCTGCTTGCCCAAGGCCATTTCAGCCTGGACGAATCCGGCAACAGCATCGTGATGGTCAGTTCCATCGCAGACCACTACGTCGCCCCGGAACAGGATCTTGGCTATCACGTCAGCAAGGCCGGCCTGGTGCAGCTGGCCCGCTATTACGCTCTGCAGCTTGGAGCGCATGGCATCCGGGTCAATGTGGTGTCGCCCTGCGTGGTCATCAAGGAAGCTGCGCGGGATTATTACCGTCAGAACAGCTGGATCACGGATCGGTTCGAACGTTTCATTCCCCTGCGGCGCGCCGGATCCTCCCGCGACATCATCAATGCCATCCTGTTTCTCACAGGAGAGCAGAGCAGCTATATCACCGGACAAAACATCGTGGTCGACGGCGGCCTGAGCTTGCGCAGCCATGAATCGATCATCAGGGATTTTCCCAGGCAGTGAAGTGGCCGCGCGTGCGGCAGAAAAAAGCGACCGGCACGGACCGGATCAGGCAAGGTATCGGAGGATCAATTGGACAGTTCGTCTACAACTGACATCGCAGAAATCAACAAAGCCAGGAGCCTGGCGGGCGAAGGCGCACGCATCGTCTTCGTCGCCGGCAACTTCAACACGGTACACCCGGGCCACCTGCGCTTGCTCAAGTTCGCCTCGGAATGCGGCGACTTCCTGGTCGTCGGCGTGGCAGGCGACCATGTCCCCGGCGCGCTGCTGCCGGCCCAGTTGCGCTTCGACGGCATTACTGCCATCAGTTTCGTGGACCATGCCTTCGTGATGACTTCTGCACCGGAGGACATCATCCGCGCGCTCAAGCCCAGCATCGTGGTCAAAGGCGACGAGCATGAGTCCAAGTTCAATCCCGAGCAGGCGGCCGTGGATGAATATGGCGGCAAGCTCATGTTCAGCTCGGGCGAGATGCGCTTCTCCTCGATCGACCTGCTCAAGCGCGACATCCTCGAACCCAACCTGTCGTCCATCGTGCTGCCGAACGATTATCCGGAGCGTCACGCCTTCACGATGCACGACCTGCGCAGCACGGTGGAGAAATTCAAGGGATTGCGGGTCGCCGTGTTAGGTGACCTGATCGTCGACGAATATGTCAGCTGCGAAGCGCTGGGCATGTCGCAGGAAGATCCGACCCTGGTGGTCACCCCCATCATGCAGGAGCGCTTCATCGGCGGGGCGGGCATCGTGGCGTCGCATGCCTGCAAGCTCGGCGCACAGGTCAACTATTTCTCGGTGGCAGGCAAGGACGCCGCTGCCGACTTCGCCCGTGAAAAACTGAGCGAATACCATGTCACGGCCACCCTCTTCGAAGACGACAGTCGCCCGACCACGCTCAAGCAGCGCTTCCGCGCTGCTGGCAAGACCTTGCTGCGCGTGAGCCATCTGCGCCAGCACGACATCGAACCCCGGCTGGCCCAGCGCTACGTCGAGGCCGTCATCGCCACGCTGGACAACTGCGATCTGGTGATTTTCTCCGACTTCAACTACGGCTGCCTGCCGCAGGCCGTGGTCGATCAACTGGTGGAAGCCTGCGTCGAACGCGGCATCCCCTTCGTCGCTGACAGCCAGTCCTCCTCGCAGATGGGCGATGTATCGCGCTTCCGCGGGGCCATGCTGCTCACGCCGACCGAACGCGAAGCACGCCTGGCCGTGCGGGACTACAGCTCGGGCCTGGTGGTGCTGGCCGAGAAGCTGCGCCAGCGCTCGCAGTCGGAGAACATCATCCTGACCCTGGGGGCCGAAGGCATCCTGGCCCATGCGCAGTCCGAGGGTGAGCTGGATTGGCTTACCGACCGCCTGCCGGCCTTCAACAGTTCGCCCAAGGATACGGCAGGTGCCGGCGACAGCTTCCTCACCTGCACCTCCATGGCCATGACGGTCGGGGTAGACATCTGGCAAAGCATGTATCTGGGATCGATTGCGGCCGCCTGCCAGGTCAGCCGCGTGGGCAACATCCCCTTGTCCGCCAGTGATCTGATGCAGGAGCTGGCCGACCAGCATTGACGCGCGCCTGACTGCAGGAGCCGGCATGCGTGCCGGCCTGCGCCGGTGCACAGAAGAGACAGAGTGATGCCCGCGAGACCCCTGCGCAGCTGCTGCACGAGCAGCATGCAGGGCAATACCGGGCAGACTGAGCAATCAAGGGTAGCTCGTGCCGCAAGGTCTGAGCATCAGGCCGAAGGGTCTGGCGGCCGAGAGCACCCGATCCGAACTTTCCGAGGGAATACACCATGACTGAAAAAATGTACGAGTACTACGCCAAGCAGGACGTACAGCCGACCTATGCCGATTTCAGCAGCGATGCCGAGCTTTCCCGCTATGCACAGTTGCGCAAGAACGTGTTCTTCCGTCTCTCGCTGCCACTGGCCCTGTTCCAGGGCAAGGAAGTGCTTGAGTTCGGGCCGGATACCGGAGAGAACTCCATCGTCTTCGCCCAATGGGGCGCGCGCGTGACGCTGGTGGAACCCAATGCGGAGGCGCATCCCTATATCCGCCAGTATTTTTCCCGATTTTCCCTGGAATCGAATCTGACCGAGATCGTCACCAAGTCAGTTCTTGATTTCGAGCCAGCCCGCCAATACGACTTCGTGGATGCAGAAGGCTTCATCTATACCGTGCAGCCGACCAGCGCCTGGGTCAGCAAGCTGCATGAATGCCTGAAGCCGGATGGCATCGCCTTGGTGACCTATGTCGAGAAGTACGGCAGCTTCATGGAATTGCTCTTGAAGGCGATCTACCAGACTGCCCTGCGTCACGGCCAGAGTGAGGGCGGCATCGAGACTGCCCGGCATCTGTTCCTGCCGAAGTGGAACAGCATTGCGCATACGCGCAAGATCGAGTCCTGGTTCATGGACGTGATCCAGAATCCCTTCGTGCGCATGAAATATTTCATCGATCCGGCGCAATTGCTGCGTGAGATGCATGCCGGTCATTTCCGCCTGTATTCGGCCTGGCCGAACTACAAGGATGTGCTGGCAATGAACTGGATCAAGGGCGAGTATCGCGCGGGAGACGACAACGAGGCGGCCATTGCCTATATCGAGCAGAGCCGGCTGAGCCACGTCCTCAGTACGCAATGCCTGTTGCCGGCGCCCTCACCGACCATCTCCAATCAGTTGGCCGAACTGGTCGGGATCGTGGACGGCCTCATCGACAATGCCTCGGAAACCAACTGCCTGCGCGCCGTCGCCATTCTGGATGAATTGATTGCCTTCCTTGACGCGGGCAACATCATCGCGTCGCCAGAAGATGCGGCCAAGGCCCGGACCATCCTCACGATGATCAAGACGGCCATGACGCTGATGGGACAAGGCAAGGTCGCCGAGCTGACCACTTTCTGCCGTGAAGACAGCGTATTCATCGCCACCTGGGGCATGCCCAATCATCACGGGGTGTTCCAGAAGTTGTAAGCCTGTACTGGCCGCGCGCGGTGCGCGGCCAGGCGCCATTGCGGCGGCACTTACATATTGTTCAGAATGGTGTCTGCCGCGAGAATCATCGGCTTGTAGATCTGCTGGAAATTGGAGGTCTGCTTGGCCGCCTCCGTGATACCACCAAACTTGGCATAAAACAGGTTCTTGACGGACTGATGGAAGTAGGGCTCGCTCTTGAGCTTGGCGCGCAAGGAGTAGTCGCTGAGGAATTTAACGATCAGCAGCGCCATTTCAAATGCCGATCTGCCTGTGTGGACGTAGACGGAATCGCTGGAGAGCTGGTTGGCGACCTTGCGGAACACGGCAATGTAATCGTCCACGAAGCAGATCTCGCCGGGATGGGCCACTGCCATGTCAAGCGCCAGTGCCCAGTCCTGTCCCCGGAATTCCCCCAAGCCGTCGGCGCCCACCAGCTTGCTGAGCGTCAGGTCGAACATGAACCCGTTGCTGCCGTGGCGCGGCAAGGCATCGGTTTTGTAGATGCCGCAGAAGACATAGTGATCAAAACCGATCAATGCCTCGAAATCGCAATTGGGCTTGTATCGTCGGGCCTGCCAGCCAGGATGGCTGAGGTTGGACAGTTGGCCGTTTTCCAGAATCTGGTATTTCCCGAAGGCCATTTTTGCGTTCGTGCGCAACATCTCCTGGAACAGCAGGGCGAGCTTTTCGGGATAAAACAGATCGTCGGAGGCCAGCATGGTCATGTAGGGCGTGTCGATCAGCGGGCACATCTTCTGATACCCCCCGAGCACACCCACGCTCGGCCCGTCCCCCCCCAAGACCCGCACCCGCGCGTCGCCCGAATATCTGGCAAGGATTTCCGCCGTATTGTCGGTCGAACCATCGTTGTAGACGATCAGCTTGGTCACTGGCGATCCGGGCGCGAAAATGACGCTGGAAAGCAGGCTTTCCAGATAGATACCGTGGTTCTTGGTCGGAATGAGGAGAGTCAGCATGGGTCGGATCGCAAGCCTGTAATGAAATTGATCGGTTTTGACGGGCAGCTGGAACGATATCAGACGCGCTCATGCAGCACCAGCAGCTTGCATATGAAGCTGCGCTGCTCTCGCAGCAGCACAGGTCCGGCATATTTGATATTGCGCAAAGCAGCAAAAGCATAAAACGCGCATGATGTTTCCCAACGGAATTCGTTGCAACTATTGCAATTTGCGTTGGAAATCGGGTCGCAGAAGATTGACTGCTGGCGTGAGGAAGGCGGAAAAGAAATGGCGCGGCTGGCGGGGATCGAACCCACGACCCTTGGCTTCGGAGGCCAATACTCTATCCACTGAGCTACAGCCGCGCTGAATCGGGGCGAACCCCGGAAAGGCCTGAAGGATACCGTCTTTCCGGCTGGACGTCCATGGCGCTGGCGGTTTTTCCGTGTCAAACGGAAAGCATTGTGACTATAATCAAGAGTTCGGCGAGAGAGCGCAATGAAAGCCCTGCCTGATCCCAGTTCCACGCAATGCCAGGCGATAAGGCAATACAAAGGGAACCGACGTTTTCCGCCCCAATTTCGAGGAAACATTACGGAGGGACGCCCATGAGCTCAGCTCAGCAGGAACACGAGTCGGCAATCAAGACTCCCAAGCAATTGATCGCAGCCGTCGTCGCAGGCTTTTTGGTCCCCATCGTGTGCATCGTGCTGCTCGTGCAGTACGTCACCAATGGCCAGAAAACCGGTGCCGGCTCCGACAGCCAGACGCCCGAGATGATCGCGGCACGCATCAAACCCGTCTCCGACGATGGCTTCACCTTCCGTGATGCCAACGGCCCCAAGCAACTGCTCTCCGGTGAAGAAGTCTACAAGACCACCTGCGCCGCCTGCCACAGCGCCGGCGTAGCCGGTGCCCCCAAGGTCGGTGACGCCGCCTCCTGGCAGGCCCGCATCGCCGAAGGCTATGACACCCTGGTCTCGCACGCCATCAATGGCCTGCGCGCCATGCCCGCCAAGGGCGGCAACCCCGACCTGGATGATGTCGAGATCCAGCGCACCGTGGTCTACATGGCCAACCAGTCCGGTGCCAAGTTCAAGGAACCTGAAGTGAAGGCCCCGGCCGCCGCCGAAGGCGCCGCAACGGCTGCCGACGCACCCGCCAAGTAATCCTCGCAGTGGCCAGCGACCCGCTCGCCGGCCTCGCCAAAAAAAATCCCCGAACCGAAATTCGGGGATTTTTTCAATTTCATTCACGTACAAGTGGGGCCAAAAGCCCCTGCTCGCTATTCCAGCCCCTCCGGATGCGCCCTCATGCCGGACGCATCGGAGAAAGCTTCATATCGCCTCAATACCGCTGGGGTGGAGGCGGCGGCGGGTAGTTGCCCGGTGCATAACCCGCCGGCGCCTGCTGCTGTGCCGGTGCTGCAGCCTGCTGCTCGGCCACGAAGATTTCCACGCGGCGGTTCTTGGCGCGGTTGGCATCGCTGGTGTTGGGGACCAGCGGCTCATGCGAACCACGGCCCGAGATGTTGAAGCGGCTGGCGGCCACGCCGCGCGTCGTCAGGTAATCGCGGGTGCGCGCCGCGCGCTGCTGCGACAGCGGGTCGTTGATGGCATCGCTGCCGGTGTTGTCGGTGTGGCCAACGATGGTCACGGTAGTGGCCGGGTTTTCCACCAGGGTGGCGGCGAAACGATCCAGTACCGGGCGCATCTCCGGCTTGATGTCGGCACGGCCGGTATCGAAGGAGATGTCGCTGGGGATTTCCAGCTTCAGGCGGTTGTCGGCAGTCTGCGTGACCTGCACGCCGGTGCCCTGGGTAGCCTGTTCCATGGCGCGTTTCTGGTTTTCCATGCGGTTGGACCAGATGTTGCCGGCCACCGCACCAATGGCGCCGCCGATGGCCGCACCACCCAGCGCACGTCCGCCACCGCCACCGCCGGTAGCCGCACCGATGATGCCGCCCAGGCCGGCACCGATACCCGCACCGGTGGCCGTACCACGCTGGGTCTGGCTCATGTCGGCACAGCCGGAGAGCGCCAGCACGCCGGCGATCGCTGCGATTGAAATTTTCTTCATGTCATGTCCTTTCTTGCCTTGTCAGTCTTGTTGTCCAGGCCATGGGCCGGTGTTCTTCAGAGCGTATCGGGGCGGATATGTTCCTGCCGCGCTTGCCAAAACGCTATCCATGAATGACAAAGGCATCCGGAAAACCGGATGCCTTTGCAGAACATCATGGATCAGCCCGACCCTCTCAATCCGGCTCGGGCGGCCCTTGCAGCGCTGCCGAATCGAGCGTGTCCGACGCATCCCGGCTGCCGCCGCGCTGGCTGAAGTAGTACGCCAGCCCGCCCACGGCCGCAATCACGCCGCCCATCATCAGCGGCTTGCGCAGCCAGCGGCGTGACAGCAGCGAAGCACCCGTCATCAGCAGCGGCGTCACCGTCTGCAGATTCAGGTTGCCCAGCCCGCCGCTGAGCGACTTCAGGGATTTGATCGATTGCACCGTCCTGCCGCCGCCGAACAGCGAGGCGGCAAAATGGCCCACGCGGCTCAAGGCACCCTTTGCCAGCGACTCGGCGCTGAGATTCTCGCGCACCACTTCACGCGCTTCCATCACGCCCAGCCGGTACAGCGCGCCTTGCGCCAGTATCTTGCGCTTGCGTTCCTCATGGGTCATGCCCTGGTCCTGATCGCTCATGCAGTCCTCATTGAACTAGGAAAATTGCCGCAGACTTCACGTGCAGACAGTCTCATCACAACAGCGCATCGCGGTCCTTGCGCAGCTCGGACATGGTCTGCGGCAGCGACAGCTTGCCCTGCATCAGCACCGATCTGGCGTAATACACCAGACCCACGGTTGCCACGCTGAATACGAAACCCAGCAGGGCCAGGATCTTCCAGCCCCAGGTATCCCAGGCCAGCATGACCACCAGCACCGACCAGAAGGCGATGGCGAACCACAGCGCGACCGCGGCCAGCACGAAGATGACGGCGAAACGGACCAGATTGGCCCCGATCTCCGACATCTCCAGCGAAGCCAGTTCGATGCGGCTGATGATGAGGCCCAGCAGGTTCTTGGCCAGGCCCAGCAGGCCCGCCGTCAAGCCGGGGTTGGCGGCATGCGCGGCAGGTGCGGCCGGGCCTTCCTTGTGGGGCGTCGCCATCGGGGCGGCGCTTACTTGCTGCGGCCGATGACCAGGCCGACCAGCAGGCCCAGGCCTGCCGAGATGGCCACGGCACGCCACGGATTCTCGTGGACGTAGTCGTCGGTCTTGGCGGCGACTTCCTTGCCCTTCTCGATGGCGGCGGCTTGAGCGGTCTGGGCGGCTTCGGCAGCGGCTTCCAGCAGGGTCAGGCCACGCGCGCGCAGCTCGTCGGCCTTCTCGCCGGTGGCGGCAGCAGCTTCGGCGAACAATGCCTGGGCGTCCTTGACCAGCGTCTTCATGTCATTGCGAACGGTCTTCAGTGCGGGGGATTGAGGCATGTAAATTCTCCTTTTTTGCCGGTGATGGAAAAGACTAGCAAGTCGCCGCACCCTGAACGCCGCACCTGAAGAGGTGCTGCATTGCGACGACCGTTTGATTCTACAGAGTCCGCAACGAGGCGGGTAGCGCATTGCAGCCATGCTGCAGAGGCGATGCAATTGGCTTGCGCCAGCGCAAAGAGGGTTCGATGACGCTGGCGGGCTTAGGTTCCGGCCAATCGCGCTGGATCAGAAACGTGTTTCGCGCGCTGCCCGCAGGAAACTGTCCAGGATCGGCGTGCAGTCCAGGAGTTCCGGACCGCCT
>NZ_DBIC01000079.1:0-30147 GCF_002296545.1 Herbaspirillum sp. UBA812
GGCAGCACGTTCACGTGCTTGAGCCGCTCGTACTGGTTCTTGCCGATGCGATTGCCGATGACGGGATGGTCCGCCCGGACCACGCATGCCAGCCCGTCGTCGGCGATGTGCTGGACCACCAGATTGTCGGGCGCCTCCTCGATTCTCCCCAGCACCATGGCAGTATCGCCCGCACTGACCCCGGTCTCGGCCAGATCGGTACCAAAGTTCAAGGTGCGCAGCCTTATTCCCGGCGCCAGCTGGCTCAGGCGGGCTACCAGCCTGGGTACCAGCACGAACTCCACGTAACTGTTGGGTGCGATCGTCACCTGGTGATCTGCACGGGCCGGATCAAACGCCTGCTGGCCCAGGACCACCGCATCCATCGACGCCAGTGCCGAGGCCAATACCGGAGCCAGCGCCTCAGCCTTGGGGGTCGGACGCATGCTGTAGCGCTCGCGGATGAAGAGCGGATCCTGCAGCGTGCCACGCAGCCGTGCCAGCGCATTGGACACGGCAGCCTGTGTCATGCCCAGGCGCAATGCGGCGCGGGTGACACTGCGTTCTTCCATCAGGGCGACAAAAACGGGGAGCAGATTCAGGTCATATCTCATGAAGATATATTCTGCACAATAAATCTGATTTATCAATAATAAATTTGCCGAATCTCTCCTCAATGCCGAAGATGTCGTTCATCGCAACCACAACTGAACAGGAGTACACCATGAGCTTGAAGAACCTTCTCCCCGGCACACTGGGCTTCGGGACCGCCCCGCTGGGCAACATGTTTCGTGCCATTCCCGAGCAGGAAGCACGCGCCACCGTCGAGGCTGCCTGGAACGACGGCATCCGCTTCTTTGACACCGCACCTTTCTATGGTGCAGGCCTGGCCGAGGCGCGGCTGGGCGACGCGCTTGCCGGCAAGGACCGTTCCAGCTATGTACTGGCCAGCAAAGTCGGCCGGCTGGTCATGGATGAACTGGAAGACGTGAGCGCACGCGACCTTGGCGAGAAAGGTGATGTCTTCCGTCACGGCCGTGCGAACCGCATCGTCAACGATTACTCGGAAGATGCCACCCTGCGCTCCATTGACGACAGCCTGCGACGGCTCAAGACAGACCGGCTCGATATCGTCTGGGTACACGACGTCGCCCAGGACTTTTATGGCGACCAATGGCTGAGCGTCTTCGAGACCGCCCGCAATGGCGCCTTCAAGACCCTGGACCGGCTGCGCGATGAGGGCGTGATTGGTGCCTGGGGCCTGGGTGTGAACAGGGTGGAACCGATCGAGCTGCTGCTGGACCTGCAGGAGCCGCGCCCGGATGGTTTCCTGCTGGCCGGCCGCTACACCCTGCTCGATCATGAGCGCGCCCTGCAGCGTGTCATGCCGCGGGTGAGCGAGCGAGGCCTGAGTATCGTGGTCGGTGGCCCCTATAGCTCGGGTGCCCTGGTCGGCGGTCCGAATTTTGAATATGCACCCATCACGCCCGCCATCCAGGCCCGCGTACAGGCCATCAAGACGCTCGCGGAACGGTACGGTGTAAGCATGAAAGCCGCCGGCCTGCAGTTCTCGCTGGCCCATCCTGCGGTGGCAGCGGTGATTCCAGGGGCAAGCCGTCCGGAACGCCTTGCCGAGGATCGCGCGGCCCTGGCCGAAATCATCCCTGCCGATTTCTGGCGCGATCTGCGCGCAGCCGGCCTGATCCATCCGCAGGCACCGCTGCCTGAAGGCAGTTGATCGGCCACACCGCATATCGACCTCCCTCCTCGGCCTGACCGGCACCGGGCAATGCTACCGGTGAGGGAGCGCTTGTCCTTGCAATGTCAATCATCGAGGAGAAATTCCATGCACAAACCAACCCATCGCGCTCCGTCGGCCGTCCACGGCCTGCCTGATGCCGAGCGCACGCGCCATCCCCGCCTGGCCCTGCTGGCCCTGGCATTGGGTACCTTCAGTATCGGCACCTCCGAATTCGCCAGCATGGGACTGCTGCAATTGTTTGCGGGCGAACTCGGTCTGGATATTCCCACAGCGACGCATGCCGTTGAAGCCTATGCATTGGGTGTGGTCCTGGGTGGGCCAGCCGCGACCTTGCTGGCGGCCAAACTCAACCGGCGGCACCTGCTGCTGGCCCTGATGACGCTGTTTGTGGCAGGCAACCTGCTCTCGGCCATGGCGGCCGGATTCGGCAGCTTTACGCTGGCGCGCTTTCTGAGCGGGATTCCGCAAGGCGCCTATTTCGGGGCCGGTGCGGTTGTGGCAAGTTACATCGTAGGACCCGGCCAGGGAGGACGCGCATTTGCGCTGGTCATGTCCGGCCTGACGGTAGCAACCATTGTCGGTTCGCCCCTGGCTACGCTGCTGGGCCAGACGCTGGGTTGGCGCAATGCGTATCTGGTGGTCTCGCTGCTGGGGGTGGTCTCCCTGTTGAGCCTGTGGCATTGGATGCCGCGCAGCAGCGCCCTGAACGGAGGGCCTGTCCGGCAAGAACTGCTGGCCCTCAAACGTGGCCGCGTATGGGCGCTGATCGCCGTAGCTGCACTGGGGGTGGCCAGCATCTTCGCCGTCTATACCTTCATCGGCCCGCTGGTGACTCAGACTGCCGGGTTGAGCGAGCACTGGATACCGCCCGCCCTGGCCTTGTTCGGCCTGGGGATGACCACCGGCAACGCCCTCGGTGGACGCCTGGCCGATCGCCATGGTTCGATGGGTCTGGTAGCCGGATTTGGCAGTGCGTTGCTGGCGCTGGCCTGGCTGGCAGTGGCGGGCGCGGTCCCTTGGATCTTGATGGCCGGTCTGTTTGCCGTGGGTGCCACCATGATGGTTGCCATCCCCACCATCCAGGTACGTCTCAACGAAGCGGCACCCGATGCGCCCACGCTGATGGGCGCCATGAATCTGGCGGCGCTCAATGTCGCCAATGCCATCGGCGCATGGTCGGGTGGACAGGCCATTGCGCAAGGCTACGGTTTGCTGTCGGCAGTCTGGGCAGGATTTGTGCTCACGTTGGCAGGACTGCTGCTGTTCCTGTGGGTGCAGCGCAAGCCACGGGCAGTGCACACTGTACAGCCTGTCTGCCAATCCTGAGCACCTCCGCCCTTACCACCTGCGGGCCATGGATAACGCGGGTGCAAAGGGCATGCCGATGCCTGCTGGTAGCAACGCCTCATCTCGCAAGAGATATCTCCACGGCGCGATGAGTACAGTCAGGATCGCCAGAAGGTTCACAGCTGGATAGAGTGACTCAGACTTTAACACCGGGCTCATGACCCGACTATATATGGGTTATTGGCCAAGATCTCTTCCAATCAAATCAGACATTTAGCGCCGATTTGCGACGTATTGAATAACCCAGCCAACTTACCCTAACCTTCTGATTTTTATACGATTTTTGTCCGGAGCGCAGCCATTTCGCAATCAGTAGGTCGACGGTTCGATTCCGCCCATAGCACCAGCACACAAGAGTTTCCCGCTTATGCTGGAAACCCATTTCTATCCAAGAATTAGATATCTCAAGGGCATGGGCGACGACTTACTGCTGACCGGGATCATATTCACCACAGACCTCAATCGCAAAGGTGATTCAAGCCCTTGGAACGATAACTTTCGACGGGTAACTTGCCAGAATTACTGAAG
This sequence comes from Herbaspirillum sp. UBA812, assembly GCF_002296545.1. Taxonomy (NCBI): domain Bacteria; kingdom Pseudomonadati; phylum Pseudomonadota; class Betaproteobacteria; order Burkholderiales; family Oxalobacteraceae; genus Herbaspirillum; species Herbaspirillum sp. UBA812. Next base: position 3,617 of record NZ_DBIC01000079.1, read on the forward strand.
TGGTAACTGGCCCAAACCGTGCCAGCACATCGATAGCAGCTTCCAGCTGTGCCATCTCTTGAACCACGACACGCACAATGAAGCAATCTTCCCCAGTTATGCGGTGCGCATCAATAATCTCTGGCATCGCCTCAAAGGCAGCCAAGCAGCGTTTGATCTCCGCGTGGGTGGTACGAATCCGCACCATTGCGGAGATATTGTGGCCCACCAGGCGGGGATTTATTCTTGCCGCGTAGCCTTCAATCACACCTCGGTCTTCTAATTTTTTTATGCGTGCCGTGATGGCCGGTTGAGATAAACCAATCTGCTTTCCCAGCTCAGTATTACTAATGCGCGCATTGTGTTGAAGCGCCTCTAAGATGCGCCAATCCAGGCGGTCTAATACCTCCGCTTTAATTTCATTTGCCGAGTTCATCATCTTTCGTTAATTCATTGATTCAATGCCACCAATTCATTCGAATGTCGATGTTGCCCTAGTTCCGGCCTCAATACAATGAGCGCTGTTTCATCAATGGAGATTGCGCAAATGCATCATTCCGTCCTTGTGGTTCCCGGTATAGGCAATTCTGGCCCTTCTCACTGGCAGAGCTTATGGCAGTCCTCGCATCCGGATTGGCGGCGCCTCATAGTCGGAAATTGGGACAAAGTAGAATGCGACGACTGGGTATCTGCCCTGGAACGACAACTTGTCAATGCTCCTGCAAACACCCTGCTGGTTGCACATAGCCTTGGATGTCTAGCGGTGGCACATTGGGCCGAACAATCGGGGAAGAAGATTGGTGGAGCCTTGCTGGTCGCAGTTCCCGATCCAGCGGCACCTTCATTTCCGCGTGGCTCGGCGCATGGATTCTCACCTTTACCTCTGGTTCCCTTAAGGTTTCCGTCAGTCGTCGTCTGCAGCGCCGACGATCCCTACGGTAGCGTGGAACACGGCAGAGAATGCGCCAATGCCTGGGGCAGCGAGTTCGTCGAGGTTGGAGCGAAGGGACACCTAAATGCGGAAAGCAACCTAGGCGCTTGGCCGGAAGGACTTAATTTGCTCGCAAGATTGTCCACTTCCATCGATTGCGGCAGAGGGACGCTAAAGTAAATATGCTCATCAAGGAAAGAGAATTCCAGTTGCGTTTCCAGTCGAACGAAGCTCAATACGGGCTTGTGACGCGACCAGCCTCTCAAGGTTAGAGCACTGTCGAACATTTAGAGGTTGTTCATTTGCGGACATTCACCAGCGGCCTGCATGTCAACTCCTGGCCGGAAGCGGACATTGCAAACCTTATCAGGGTCGACGACGACATTCGCATTCAACAACAAAAAATCCGCACCGCAATTCCAAATCGAGGGGCGTTCTTATTGGCCTTGCGGGCCGTCGTCTTTTTGAATTGCGTAGCAAAAATCTGCCTAACCAATTGATTTATATAATTTTACTCGCAGATTCGCAATCAGAAGGTCGACGGTTCGATTCCGTCCATCAGCACCAGAACAGAAGCAGCTTGCAGCGATGCAGGCCGCTTTTTTGCTCCGCAATTTTTTGCACCTAAAGGCGGCAAACTCATTTCGTCGGCATCACATTCTGCCCCGCCGCTTTCGAGCGTAGATTTTCGTCGTCGTCACGCTTCTGTGGCCTAGCTCGCCTTGAGCCGCCCTCCCCCCTGGAAGTCAGTCTCGTCCGTTCCTCGACCATGCACCATTGCATTCTACTTCGCATGGTCTTGTGACTGACGAAATCACCGCAGGTCAATTTCTCTCTCGCAAATCAACAATCGCGCAATTGCTCACGTTCAAAATCATCTGATTCTTGAACATCCAGACCAGCATCCTCCGCCGCTTGAACGATCTCTTCCAATTGATCCTCCCGCACGAGCAATGCGTAATAGGCATCGTCTCCTAAGCCGAGAGGGAGCAAGCCTGCCACCCCAGCGACCTCACGCTTGGACAAGGCCCTACTTGCGCCCTTCCAACCAGCCTGTATTGGACGATTGCGCTTGTTGTTTCGCCAGTGCCTCTTCGAGGCCACGCTCGACAATACGATCGTGCCAACGTGCGGTAACTGCACGCTGGTCTTGAAACAAAGCAGAGAGTTTTTTCAACAGCGCCACACCGCCTGGTTGATTGGCCAGCTGCTCCAGCAGCTGCAATTCGCCGTCGCTATACCGACTATTGAAATATTGAACCTGGCTTTCATGCAGCCCGGATGATTTTTTGCGGGAAGCGTCAAGTTGCTCCCGAACTTCGTCGACAATCTGTTTGAGTGCGGTCGGTGGAACTGCCGGATATTCCATCAGAAGTCGTTTCGGCACCTTGTCGACAAGGTGTACCGCATAAGCGGGCGGAATCTGGTCGGGCGGTAGCTTTCTCAGGATTGATTCGATCAAAGAGCGCTTGGTTTCAGTGAGTGGCGCCGCCGGTGGTGCGGGCTCATGGTCAAGACGAAAATTGATGGACTGCGCCGTTGTATGTTCCTGAGCGATCCCTCCACACATCATCTGCGGATAAATTCTCGAGCCAATTGCGCGTGCGGCTTCGGCATCAAGATCCTGATATCCCGACGTCGATAAAATCGTCATTGCGGAAACTTTGCCATCGCCGTCGATGGTGAACTGGATGCGCACGCTTCCCTCTCGCTCCTCTTGACGCGCCTGGGGTGGATATATGATCGCAGGCATCCCTTCACGGATCGTCGCTGCTTCCCAGCGCATTTCATCTGCCTTTGTACATACGGACGTTGATTGCGCCGCAGCCGAACCAGCAATCAATGTGAGGATAAAGCCAATGACGGCATAACTCATTTGATTCAAATTCCCCGAATTATTATTTATTACTCAAGTTGAACTGGACTGCCTTCGTTCCGACATTGTCAGCTTCCAACCAATTGTCGTCATGCTGGTTTCGGCAACGGACTACCATCTTCAAAAACACCTAGTTCAGTACGTGCCATGAGAACCAGTTTCTCCATCAGCGTAAATGGCAGCTCGTCTGTAAAAAGAGAGACTTTCAGCGAATGATCAGCGTCACATCGGAAGACTTCGGCAAGGACTTTGCCGATGGGATCTACCAGTTCCAAACCCAGGCCATCGCGGATAACGTCCGACGCTATTTGAAACCGATATTCCATACTGCCCTTTCTAAAGATTCCTGACGTCCGTTACTGGCCGCTAGCGGACGAATCTACTGGCGAACGATTGAAAGTCATCTGCTATTCGGATGGCGGCCTCAGGCGCCATTCCAATTAGTGGCAGCATGTAGACAGCGCCTTGTTCATCAAAGGCTAGCACTTCCCCGCCGCCATCTCCCGCAAAAGCAACGAAGCCGGGCGCGTACGTTTCGATTTCAATATCAGAATTGCTTCCAGGAATTTCGTCCTTAGCCCAGAGGATAATGTAGCCTGGGCGGGCCTCATCGACAGTGAACCCTTCGAACAAACCATTTTCTTGAATGTAGTCGTAATAGCTGCGTGGTATCGACGGAAGCATTTTATCTAGCCCATTATTTTTGAACGTCGGCTTCGAGCCGATTGCGGACGATAAATTCTCTAATTTGGTTTCAATTCCACAGGAACATAACTACCAGGTAGCTCAGATTTTGCGGTTTCCCGGGCTTGGGACGATATCGGCGCCAGGAATACGGCCTGCATTACGCTACTACCACTAGCGTGAATGCCCGCAGGAGGATCTGCGCGCACGGCCCCCATATCAATACGCCCATTCAAATCTCGTCGAATGGTCCGCAGCTTGGCAGGTGTTATCTGAAAAAAAACGAGTGAGGCGTCGGCAGAAATAGCCGCAGACTTTAAGCGCAGAGTAACTCCCTGGTCGCCGTTTTTAGCAACGATATCTGCAGTACCTAACGTGAGAAAACCCTTCTCTTTCCATGCTGACACATCGCCTGATAGGTCAGTCGTATGTACTAAATGAACAAGCGACGCATCAAAGATCCTAGGGGCAATATGCGTGGCTGCAGTCGGTACGGCACCATGAATAACGGCAGTACAACTCCCACACTTGGGGAACAATTCCGCTTGCTGACGCGCGGAAAGCGACAACGGTGCAAGATACACAGGGACTTGCCGCTTGTTATAAACAACTAACGAGGCACCTATGGCAATGGCATGGTCGATGAACTTAGTCTGATCCTGCGGGCCTTCATTAGTACCATCGGTCGAGCTCAACCTGATGAAGTCCATCTCTTCCCATTTCCTGACTGCAGACGACACATCATCAGCAATGTCGAACCAGATTTCCGCCAACTTGGATATTTGCGGCAGTAAGAATGGAGCCTCATTTTTGACAGGAATGTAGTGCTCAGAATAGACAGTCATTGTTTCAACTAGCTCAAATTAGTTTATTGGACAGAGCGTCTTCAGGAGATGCATCAATCAAGCCTCAATAGACGACAAGTCCGTTACTGGCCGCTAGTTGCCTTTCAGCGCAGTTGAAATGTCGTGCCACAGTCTTTCTCTTTCAAATCTCTTCGGCATGACATAGGCTGGCGATGCAAGCTCTTCTAAGAACAATTCGTGAAGGTGGGAAGATAATTTTCCGGATGCATGTTTGAGAACGATTTCTGGGGCGACCGGAACGGCGATTCCGACAAAACGAACTGTTTCACCAGTCAATATGTGTTTAAAGCGCCCCGACCGGTTATTTGCGATGCAGTAACGTTCATTCTCCATTGGGTCGGAATCAACTGACACGAAGAACGCGACAAATAGGTCTATTCCTGTGCCGTACTGGTTTGGTTCAATGATCGGACAGAGTCTGTCCTCCAGCACGGTTGTTATGCCGCTAATCACCGCCCCTACTTCCGACGAGGTGATACTTGTAATTCGAAGTTGCATGGCAAATGAGGATTTCTCCTTTTGGCCGGAAGAAGACGCTAAATACAAGGCAGCCAGTTACCTGGGAACAACGAAGTCTCCAGCATCATCTCGCTCTAATGCAGAACCTATCTCCAAGTCGACGAAGGGAAGTATCGTCGGATCGTAGTTGACGATTGTGTTGACGTCATAAACACCGTGATGCTCGTTGCGAGCCATGTACGCTTCATCTTCGTCTCCTGCAAAGAAACGCCAGCCGCTGTCTTGCTCGTTCATTGGTTTCTCTCTGTACATATATCCGACCCGACAGCCATCAACAACAATTCGGTCGGTAGCCAGACATCCACCAACTCCGCTGACTATTGGCGCTATCTCGTGCGGCGAAAGCTTAAATTTTTTATTTTGCATGTGAATCGATACGAAAATGTTGAGGTGGATATATTGCTTCAGAGTTACGGCTGCGCATCTTTAGCTGCTGCTCTTGGCCGATTGTAGACTTTTGCCCTAGCGTAGAGATCTTACGTTCAGATTGTAGATCGCCAAAATCGCCTTTCTGCCTTTGTCCTTATCTTTTGCCTCGAACGCGGCAAGGGCTACTTTCAAGTTTTGGTCTATGAACTCGATTTTGTCTGCGTCCTTCTTCAGCCTTGGCATTATTGCTGACCACAGACTTCTTAGATCATCCATATGAGCTTCATAGGTCCAAGAGCTCCAGCTTGGATAATCATCAGGCGGATAGTCTGTCGCTGTTGCCAGAGAACCGGCAAAATCCAGCAAATCTTCTTTCAAGCTCATTTGTTGTCCTAAGGTTGGGCTTGTCCTCTTCTGGCCGAACGCGGACTTCTTGGAACCGATTCGCATTGTCATTGAAAGCGGCTGTGGCACGGCCAGATTGTCGCCACCTATGACACCTTCCTTGCATCGGACAATATACGGTGACTGGAAATCATCTTTAGCGCTCTTAGGTAGAACTACGCACCATATGAAAGCGTTAGGTTCGCAAAGCAACGCATCAAACTCCGCGTATGGTGCCCGTATTGATATTGGAGGATGAGACAGGAGCGTGTCAAAAGCACTGTCGAATTGATAAAAATCCCGTAAGTTATGCGCATCATGAACTGGCCGGAAACAGGCCATTGAGAGCGATCATGAAAGGAAGCCCGCGCATCCATTGATTCATTTGACCGGCACGATGACGATGGGCTGGATCTCTCTATTTGCCGCCCCACCACCTCCCCATGTTCCGAGAGGCAGCAGCCTGATCTCCGTGCGGTCGGCAAATTGTGGATACTTCTTCTTGATGATGGGCAAGTCCTGATCCTGGCGATCCCTGATCTCAGGAGATGCGTCTGCCACTACCGTAAGGCCAAGGATGTTTTTTCCCTCGGCGAGGTTCAGGTGCAGATTGCCAATGTATTGAACCTTGCCGGCTGCCACATGAAATTCCAGCGGGGCCATCTTCGCTGATGGCGAAAGGATATATCCGGCGTTCCGAACCAGGCGCCATGACGAAATGGTATGCCTGCCAGCGGGTAATGAAATGGCAAGGACCTGCCCATAACTATCCTTGAACTGACTTCCCATGCGAATCGTCGCGTATTCAGGAAGCGCCTCCAGACGCCTGGGCGGAACAGGTGCGCCGGGGATGCCTTCGTCAAGGTAAAACATGGCCTGAAAATTTCGGGATCCAGCGCGATCAAATGAAACGGAGACGATAACGATGCCTTCATCCGGATTGTTCTCCAGCGAAAAATCTCGATCCACATTCGATACGGCACAAGCAGTCAGGAATATGGCCAGCAGGCATATGAAGATGCTTTTGTGAGACATGATACTTTTCCCCCTTGGATTTTTGTCGGGGAACTGTAGCAGAAAATCAGCCTGACCTCATCCAGCTTGCTCATCTTGCGGTCGGTTCCTCGAAGGTCTCCTGTCGACCGATTGCGGACGCTCAGCTCGAGCATCCAGCCTTCATCTTCAAATCCTTCACACCCTCCCTGAAACTTGCATATTCACGCGGCAAGATGATCTTCCGCTGGGGATCGTGCTGCATTCGGACATCATCAGCATGAAGGCTTTCATCGAACGCCGTACAAGTCGCGTCCTTATTGCCTTGTGCGTAATGTGTAAGTGCAATGTTCACGTAAAGATTGGGAATAATGTCGACCAGTCCAGCTTCTCTCGCCAAGGCTGTTGCCCGTTCAAAATAAAGTAATGCTGCGCTCAAACGATTGTCGAAGCTGACCTCTTTGTCCCTGAATCCGTATTGCAGATAGTGTTGCTTCGATCCGCTCACGGCCGCTGACCTCAAGAACAGTCCATAAACACGTTGCCCCTCGACCAGTCCCGCGACATCATGCTTTTCCTGATAAATGGCGATGGCATCGATGATCATCGGTTCAGCCGCAAGTGGGCGGTTGTGATTCTCAAAGAGATCTTGAGCAATTTTTAATTTGCTTGCGGGATCATCAACCTTCGGCACCAACGCGGCAGCGCACGACGCCAAAAGCAGAACAGCGGCACAAGCCATGCAGAGTGTACGAATTTTCAATTTCTTCCCCATGATAATTTTATGGTCCGCTTCTGCCCGATTGCGGACATGGCAAACTTTATCAGGATCGGCGATGACATTCGCCTTCCAACACGAAAAATCGGCCACGCAATTCGAGATCGAGGGCGTACTTATTGGCATTGTGGACCGTCGGCTTTTTGAATTGCGGAGCAAACTCTCCAGCCTGATCTATTGATTTATATAATTCCCCTGGCCGATTCGCGATCAGTAGATCGACGTTGATTCCGCCCATCAGCACCAGAAAAAAAAGCGGCCTGCAGTAATGCAGGCCGCTTTTTTTCGCCCGCGCCAAGCGGGCGATCTGCCATGTTTTCGGTCTTGTCAGCGCAGTGCCACGGCTCTGACAGCCGCTACCTTGTGTCTTCCAATGCCGGTGACCGTAGCGAAACCTTTTGCATCATCGAGCTTGAATGTGGACACCAATCCAGCCAATTCTCCCGCCTGCTCCATCATTGCATTCGCAGCAGCAGCGGCCTCTTCGACCAACGCAGAATTCTGTTGAGTCGCTTCGTCCATGTGGGTGATGGCGAGATTGACTTGAGTGATTCCGTGACTCTGCTCCTGACTCGCATGGGAAATTTCCGCCACCACATCGGTCACCCGCTTGACACTGGTGACCACATTTTCCATGGTCATCCCGGCTTGTTCGACCAGGCTGCTTCCCTGGGCAATCTGCGCTACGGAATCATTGATCAGTTCGGTGATCTCTTTTGCCGCCGTAGCGCTCCTTTGTGCCAGGCTACGGACCTCCGATGCAACGACAGCAAAGCCGCGCCCCTGCTCACCGGCCCTTGCTGCCTCGACGGCAGCATTCAATGCCAGGATATTCGTCTGGAACGCAATCCCGTCAATCACGCTGATGATGTCGACGATCTTTCGTGAGGAAGCATTGATACCTTCCATTGTGCTGACCACCTTGCCGACCACCTCGCCCCCTTGGGTGGCGACGTCCGAAGCCGATACCGCCAGCTCGCTTGCCTGCTTGGCGTTATCAGCATTTTGCTTCACGGTGGACATCAGTTCTTCCATCGCCGAAGCGGTCTCTTCCAAGGCACCTGCCTGTTGTTCAGTACGCGCAGACAAATCCAGATTGCCAGTCGCGATCTCGGTGGATGCCTGCTCGATGGCCTGGGTGCCTTCTCTCACCCTGCCCACGATGCCAACCAGGCTGTCGCGCATCTTTTTGATAGCAAACAGCAAGCTGGTGGTGTCGCCCGCCTTCACGTTCACCTCAGAAGTCAGATCACCGGCCGCGATCTGCTGTGCAATATCTGCTGCATAGGCAGGCTCTCCCCCCAGCTGCCTCAACAGGCCGCGTGTAATCGCTAATGCGACAAGGGCCGAGATGAGTGCCACGATGATGGTCAAGACCGCAACCACTACAGACGCCTTGGACGCCATGGCGATAGTGTCCTCATGTGCCTTGTCGTTCTCGGCGTCCACCTCAGCGATGAGCTTGTTGATATCGAGTACGATCTGGCGGCGCAGCGGACTACATTCGTTGACCAGAAAGTCACGAAATTCTTCCGACTTTCCACCTTCACGATAGATACGCGGGCGTTTCAACTCCTCGGCCATCTGCAACAGACCGGCACGCACCTTTTCAAAACCTTTGTTGCCCGCAAAATGAGGCTCCATGTCTTTGAGCGCCTTCAGATAGAGCTGTTTTTGCTCATCAACGATGGCCAGCTCCTTCTGCGCATCCGCATCGGTTCTGAAGACATAGGCGTTGCGAGCGGCAAGGCCAGTCTGATCGAGAGCTTCCCGCGCCAGGTAAAGCGGCACCAATCGCTCATCCTGAACTGCGTCCGCCGCCTTGATGGACACAGTCAGCGAACTGATGCTGCTCAGTGCTATTCCAGCGAGCAAAAACGTCAGCATTAAAAGCGCTGCAAATGCTAACGCCAACTTGGTTCCAATCTTCATATTCCTGAGCGCGGTCATTGTTTCCCCCTTGGGTTAAATACGAGCATTTTTAATTGATCAATCCAAATGGGAATTAATCTGTACCGCCTCGAAATATAAAGTAGACCGAAATTATTAGATTTAGGGATTTTCCTTAGAAAGTAGCGTTGCGGTTTGACACACAAAATAAAGCGAGTAGTAACCCGATTTCGTTGACGATGTGCCTATACTCGCCGGCTCTGTTTGTGAAACGTGGGAATGAGCGCCATCCGGTCCGACCGAATACAACAGCTAACCGGATCCGGCACGATACAACGGACACTCAGGCCGTTTCTGAGAAATGCGGGCAAAAATCACGCTTGCTCACGCGATTGAAGACTCGGACTTTTTTCATACTGCTTGAGCAAATCTCTTCTACATGGGTTCAGCCACGCATTACCTATCAAGGAATCAATACCATGATGATTTCCGGCAACCAAGCTTCAGCCGCCATAGCCGCTCCGCTAGCCTCGTCCGGCTATCAAACAACGCCGGAGCCAAAGAAGGTACAGGAGACAGAGTCAAGCAAAGTCACTATTTCTTCTGCCGCCTTGGAGAAAGCCACGCAAAGCGAAACACAGACTGATGACCTTGCAAGTCAGTATCGTTTGAGTGGTCCCGCCACTCTTGTAAGTGCCCTCAATCCTGTTGTTTATAAAATGCCGGAAGCCCTCATAAGGGAAATGGAGGTGCGGGGCAAAGAGGAAGCTGTCCGCAACGCAATGAGCGCACAGTACGCAAACGAACACCAATACCAAACTATCGGGCAGGTTCTGGTGGACGGGAAATTATTCGCCGAAGTGAATGATGCTGGCGGCTATGGGTCGATACAAAATACCATTCCCGGGCTCAGTGACGCACCTTTGAGTCCGCGGGAGCGCGTTGAAGAGATAGCCCAAGCCTTGAAAGGCAAGGGAAAAGTAGAAGTCAGGTATGCCGATTTTGTGCCAGGCCTGGGAGGCTGGGGTGGCCCGGGAGCACCGGACACAATGCTTTCGCCCTTCACGGCGCGAAGCGTTCACGACATCTTCGCAGAGGCAATCCAAGGGGCAGAGCGTATGCGCTCTTCAACATTGCAAGCAGCGAAGTCCAGCACGTTGTAGACACGAATCATTGGGGCGCAAGCTCAACAATCAGTCGCCTGCCACAAAATAAATCATTTTCCACCCTTCTTGCGTTTTCCCGAACCCTGCACGGCAGCCGACCGCCATTCCTGAGCCAGAGGATCCCGGCCTCCCGCCCCAGGGAGACACCAGGGTGAATACTTCGACGGTGCAAAGTGGAGACAATCTTCTCTCAACGAAACAACACCAATTTGATCGCCACCATGGGAGCCAACACGAAGAGAACCCCCAAATAGATCTTGAGGTAGCGCTGAGAGTTGCCTTCAACACGATCGGTCAGCTCATAGAGCGAAACCATCGATACCACAAAGAGTGCCATCATCAGGAACGGTCCGCCCAACAACACTATCCATGGCCAGCCCCCTTGGCAGGCCAGGGCACAGGCGAGCCAGAGCAGCCCGAAAAATATTCCCGGCGGCGCTGCACAGGCAAGCAAACCGAGTAGAACAATGCTTGTTGCCCCGACCCTGCGCCAGCACGCGGCTAACATCGTTTGCGAAAAGAGGGGTTCTTTCCAACGCTCTTCTGGTGATTTGTCGCGACTCATCGTGTGATTATTTTTTGGAGCATTTTTTGTAGAATTGGCCGAGCTGGATTCATGGGCTGCCTCGATACGATTGCGGACCTTGATGGCAGCTCCCCAGAAAATCAATGCCTCAGTTGGCTTGATCGATCAGCAGCCGCCACATGATCAGTTTCCCGGCGAATCTACGAAGCTCATCTTTCCCGCAAGACCGATCAAGTATTTCCGACCGACTCACTTGGGACGGCTTCGGCGGATCGAGAGTACTAAACAGAGATCACCGGGAAGAGCGGCCAAATGCAAAAAGAAAAACAGAGGCGTCGCCCGGACCGCCGGTGCGGTCTCCTCTCCCTTGACAGGCCAAAGTGCCGAAGCGAGGCACAAGTAGAACGCAATACCGATAATATTGCCGCGATACCCAGCTCCCCTCATATTTCAACAACGCCCTCCACAACCCGAACCGACGCTAAAATAGCGCTCCCAACGCGCTATAACACTCAAGAAGCATTTCTCAGCAGAAACCCATGAACCAACCACAATCCACCTATCCCGCCACCGTAGACGCTTTCAAACAGGTCGTCGAAGACTTCAAGGCCAGCGCCGGCTACAAGGAGCCGCTGCTGTTCGCCGTCGGCAGCCGCGTCTTTACCGGCAATCGCACCCTGGCCTCCGTGCGCTATCCGGTCGTCAATGGCCCTGGCCAGAATACGGCAAGCGCAGCGATCTGGATGAAAGTGCTGGGGGTTACCCCGGCTGGCGTGCAGAATATCTCGGTGTCCGCCGCCCAATTGACCGAGATCCTGGCCTATTTTGCGCCGTTCAAGAACGACGGCAAGTATCACGGCAACGTCATCGCGCTGGAACAAGCGCTGGAAGCCACCAAGGCCGGCCCGGCCAATCGCGTCGTCATCACCTTCATCTTCGATGACATCGATCCCCAAGGCGTGGAAGACAGTACCCTCAAGCTGTATGGCCTGAGCCATCGCTGCTTCAAGCCCAACCAGCTGAACCTGACCAAGGTGTTCACCAAGCTGCCCAATGTGGCCTGGATTGGCGATACCCCGATGGACGCCGAGGAAGTCGAGCAGTCCCTGATGTCGGCCGCTTTCGGCGATGGCAGCTTCGCACCGCACATGGTCGACAAGTTCCCCCTGTATGTCCACCGCATCAATTCCCTGAAAATGGGCGTGCGCATCACCGATCAGCACAAGGTTCGACTGGGTGCCTACCTCGGTGAGGGCACCACGCTGATGCCGGGTGCCAGCTACATCAACTTCAACGCAGGGACCGAAGGCGCTTCCATGGTGGAAGGCCGTATCAGCTCCTCCGTGCTGGTCGGTGCCGGTACCGATATCGGCGGCGGCGCGTCCACGCTGGGTGTGCTCTCCGGTGGCAACAACGTGTTCATCTCCCTGGGCCGCAACTGCCTGCTGGAAGTCAATTCCGCCCTGGGCATTCCGGTCGGTGATGCCGTCATCGTCGCGGCCGAAACCGCGGTCATGGCGTCGTCCCGCGTCTCGGTGCAGATTGAAGGCCACCCGCTGAACGGCAAGGTGGTCAAGGCCGCAGAGCTGGCCGGCATCAATGCAGCGACGTTCCGCCGCAATGACGTCACCGGTGCGCTCGAAGTGCTGCGTACCGGCCGCAATATCGACTTCGCGAAAAAGCTGGAAGATGGCGAAGACATCCTGAACAGCGATCTGCACAAGAACTGACAGTCGCCCCGTCGGATACTTCAGTACATGAAAAAAGCTCCTCGATCAGGAGCTTTTTTCTTGGGCATCTCGCTATGGCGATCTGCAGAGGTGGTCCGCCGGTGTTCATTGGCTGCGCCGCATGCAACGCTGCAAGATCGCAGTCTGCCTCCATTTGTTGTGTGAAGAGAGATTTGCTATCAAGCAGCGAGCATCAGGTCTGCCTTTTCTGACAGGAGTTTGCCGCCTTCCCCAATGCAGGCCTGCGTCCGTACGAGAAGCGGCCATGCCAGACACCATCGCGCAGCACCGCATGAGCATCGCCCCGCGTCAGCGCGATGAGGTTGCGCCTCAACAGCAGATCCCTGAGCCTGCCCTGCATGAATTCTCCGATCAGCGCATAGCCCTCCTGGTTGGGATGGATGCCGTCAGGCATGAAGTTCCTGAGCTGACCGGAAGGGATGCGCGCAGAAAGATATTGGTGGACATCGATGAGGTTGATGTCGTGCTTGCGGGCGATATCACGCATGATTTGCGCATAGTTCGCAACCTTCGTGAGCCTGGATGGATTCGGTGTCTGCAGGAAGACTTCCAGATTGTTGTCCCTTGAAATACGAATCAGGGTTTCCAGATTGTCTGCGTAGGTCTTCTCGTCCAAGGTGAGGCTGTCGTTGATTCCGTAATTGAAAATCACGATGTCGGCGCAGTCGCCTTGCGCAGCCTGCTCCCACGGATGGCCGGAAAAATGGCCATTGAGCATCGTCGCCGTGGACTCGCCGCTGACCGAGACATTGCGAATGACCACCCCGGCGAGATGAATGAATGCCTGAGGAGGTTGTGCCACCACGCGGATGTCGGCAGCATTTTGGGACAGCAACTTTCCATCGATGCCCAGGCCGGTAGAATCTCCACGGAACTCGATGACTACCGGATCGGCACGCACTTGCGCCGCATGGAACAGCCCGGCAACAAGCGCCAGCTTGCACAGCATCACGGCGGCCGATCGCAGAAAGTCAATATTTTTCATACCGTTCATATGGTTTCCATCCCGTTCATGCACACGGACTACAGCGTTATTGCCAACGAGCGCTGTAGGATGAAAAACAGACGACGGAATATGGAACAGGGAATCGATCATCTGCCGGGCCAGGCTGGGTAGTCGTCTGCGCATACGGAATCTTGAGAAAGGTGCAGGTGCATGCTCGCAAAATCGCAGGAATGCACTCCAGTACAGACAGGCCGGAAGCCAATCCTCGCCGCACGCATCTGTCCGTTTCCAGAACGTCTTGCCCTCTTGACGATGCGTACCGCAGGATCATCGCACATTGCTCTGACAAATCACTGACCTGGCCCAGACGGTGCTGCTGATCATGGACGACAGCAGACCGGCAACATCGCCGAAAAAAGGCAAAAATGTCGTGATGGTGCAGGCAGGATTTTGCCATGTGCTTGCATCACTGCCATTGGCAGATAGTGAACGTGACCTCGAACGTGCCGTCGCCGGCCAATCGGATGATCGCGCTCACCAGCAACTCAGCGACAAACCTGGTCTGACAAGGATTTCACGGTATCCAGCGCGGATCTCATGGCTTCACTCTCGCCGCCGTGCGGTCGCACGTAGGTCGCCCGCACCTTCATGAATCGCTTCTCGATCGGCAGAACCCACAAGAAGGAGGCGTAATCGTCGCTGCCTTCATGCCAGATCATCATGGCACCGTTGCCACGCTTGTTCTCGCCGCCGAGCGGCAGGGAGGCCGGACCTCCCATCTGGAGTTTGCTGCCAGGATGCACAGACAGAATTTCCCTGGCCGCATCGATGGCTTCCTTGACGTCCTCCTCGTCACTGTCTGCCACTCTGTCATACAGAAAAAAAGTGACGGCCAGACGATTCTCGTCCTTGTTGTAGCCGGCCAGCAAAGTGTTGCGGTATGCACGATTTTGGGCGATCACGGCGTCGGGAAACGACACCCGCTGAAGACCGTCGACGGCAGCAGGTGCACACAGTTGCGGCTCACCTGCATCGCCCGTGCAGGCATCGCATGAAGCCGATGCGTGCGCCATCGACACGAACGGCGCGTTAACCAGAAAGGCCGCGAGGAGGGTCCGTTTCAAGCTGCTTTTCATTTTTATCCTTGAAGGTCATTGAGAATGCGCGGATGTTGGCAATACCGTCAGTCTCGTTGAAAAGACGTCCGGCCTGCATCACCCGCTCGCGGCCACCCGCAACTTTATCAGGAGATGGGACTGACGTGCTCAACCCCGCCCCGTCCCCTGCCCCAACAAGCGCAACCCGGTCTTCCGCACGAAGTCCTCATAAGTGATCGGCGCTCCCACCTCGGTATCGGCGCGATTGGCCTGTATATACGCCCATGACCTGCCCGTGCTGGCGTCAACCACCAGCTTGAACAAGCGGGCCGGGACGGCAATGTGGCCCCGTCCGATCGTGGCCGGTGTCGCATCGAAGAGCGGCCCGGTGAACACGAAAACATCCCCGCTTGCCCGCATCACGTACTTGCGCGTATCCCGTTCGATCTTGGACCAGGGCCCGGAATTGTTCCGAGGATTCTGCGGGACCATGTTGGCCAGCGAAAAACTCTGGGCCATTGCCTCCGGAGTGGACATGTCGCCGGCCGGCGCCATGTGGCCGCGCGCATACCCCGATCCCCGGTAGTCGTCCAGTTCCGCGCGCTCGGCGCGCGGCAGCCGCGCCTCCGGGTAGAAGCGGTCCGTGCGATGCTGCTCGCGCGCATGCAGAAGAGCGGTCCGGTTCAGCCGCTCGACTACCACGAAGGGCGTCTTGGTCTGACTGTTGTAGAGCACCGCAAACGCGCTGAAACACAATTCCCGCAAATGCGCACCCGCAGGCAATTGCGGCGGATGCGCGCCGGGGAAGAACTGCGGACATTGCGCAAAACGCGCAACCGTGTGCCCCGGCTCGGCCTGCCGCACCGGGGCAGGCGCGTTCTCGGCCGGCAATTCGAGGTGCGGCAGACTGAAGCGCTCGCGCAGGCCATCAGTCAGGTGCGGGTTGATGACGCAACTGGCGATGCCGAAGACAAGGATCGTCGTGCTGGTGAAGGAAATCAGAAAGCGACTGAATGATCCCAGTCCCTTCTGCCGGCTTTTTTTGGAGGTGGCCCGCTTGCGGGGTGCTGCCTTTTTCTGTCTTGTTACCATGCTGGCGGCATGTTAACCCGAGTCGACTATTGTTGCCAGTTCATCAGGAAATCCCCGATGGATTTCTCCCTCGCGACTCATACAATGAGAAGCGGAATCGGGGCAGGTCCCGCGTGGCATGAGACAACGATATTGCTGCCTCGGCTGACGTCCCCAACAATAAAACCGGAAGCATCTCGTCGACGGCGATGAGATGCGTTTCAAGAACATTTTCAGGATCAGGCGCCCATCATGGCTTTCTTCGACTCGCTCTCGTTTCTCTCACGTTTCAGCAAACGCAAGGCCGACATGCTGGGTCAACTGGCCGCCATCAACAAGGCGCTGGCAGTCATCGAATTCACGCTGGATGGCAAGATCATCAAGGCCAACAAGAATTTCCTCGATCTCATGGGCTACACGCTGGAAGAGATCAAAGGCCAGCACCATCGCATCTTCGTCGCCGAGGAAGAGCGCAACGCGCCTGCCTATGCGCAGTTCTGGCAGAAACTGGGGCGCGGTGAATACGACCAGCGCCTCTATCGCCGCATCACCAAATCCGGGCACGAGGTCTGGATCCAGGCGACCTACAATCCCATCATCGATGCCCTGGGACGCCCCTTCAAGATCGTCAAGTACGCGCGCGACGTCACGCAGCAGCAGCTGCAGGCCGCCGATTTCTCCGGACAGATCACCGCCATCAACAAGGTGCGGGCGGTGATTGAGTTTGATGTGAATGGCAACATCCTGCACGCCAACAACAACTTCCTGCGCGCGGTCGGTTATTCCCTGTCCGAAATCGTGGGCAAGCATCACGCCATCTTCGTCGAGCCCGCCGAGCGCGCCTCGGCGCAATACCAGGAATTCTGGAAGCGGCTGGCGGCCGGCCAATACGATGCCGGCTTGTATCGCCGCGTGAAAAAGAATGGCGATGCGCTCTGGCTGCAGGCCAACTACAACCCCATCTTCGACATGGACGGGCGGGTCTTCAAAGTGGTCAAGTACGCCACCGACGTGAGCATCCAGACCCACGCCACACAAACCCTGCAGGCCGCCGTGGGCGGGCTGTCCGAAGCATTGAGCACGGGCTCGGCCAGCGCGCAGCAGGCCAACGATCTGGTCAAGGCCACCTCCTCCATCGCGGAACAAGGCGGGGTGGTCATGCAGGAGGTCGTCAACAAGATGGCCGCCATCAACGCCAGTGCCGCCAAGATCACCGAGATCATCGGCGTGATCGACGAAATCACCTTCCGCACCAATCTGCTGGCCCTGAACGCGGCCGTCGAAGCGGCCCGGGCCGGCGAACATGGCCGCGGCTTTGCCGTGGTGGCCGGCGAGGTGCGCAGCCTGGCGCAGCGCACGGCGGCCTCGGCCAGCGAAATCAAGACGCTCATCGGCGGCTCGGTCAATGAAGCAAGACAAGGTACCGAGCTGGTCATGAATGCCGGCAAGACCATGAGCACCATGGTCAACTCCATCAACGACATCACCGGCATCATCGAGACCATCAGCACCTCCGCGAACGACCAGATCAACGAGATCGAGCAGGTCAACGAAGCGGTGACGCAGCTGCAGGTCCTGATGAAGTAAGCGCCGCGCGGCTACGAAAGCTGCGGCCTGAGCACCTCATGCGCAGGCCGCACAGCTGGCTCAGCGCTTCGGCCAGCAAGTCAGCAGCGTGCCAGCCGCCGGGTCGAGCTGCCGTGCCACGCCTGCATAACGCTCGTCCAGCGTAGCCGCCATCGCAAACAGACGGGTTGCCCCCTTGGTCTGCCACGGTCCGGAATAGCCGGACAGGCCTGCATCACGGCGCTTGGCATCGAAAGGCACGCGGGAATGGACGAATTCCTCATGGGCCTTGCTGCCATCGGCATAGGGCAACAGCCAGTCCAGCGCTGCCATCACGCTGCCGCTGCCGTTGCTCTTGTGCGTCAGCCATTGTTCCCCCCTGCCCTGCGCCACCTGCGCCGCCCGCACCAGCGGCTCCAGGTCATAGACCACATAGTGCAGGGCGTCGCGTTCCTCCATGTCGAGGGTGGAGCCATCGGCGCGGATGTTGCGTGCCACCTGGGCGTCGAAGGCCTGGCGCGCACGGCCCCACAGGCGATCGTCCTGCAGTGCGGCGGCAGCCAGCACCGCCAGCTTGACGCGATGCGAGTTCCAGTTGTTCTGCCAGCGTGGATCGCGCGGACGGAAGCCGCTCTCCATCTGCTGCAGATAGCCGTCCGCCAGCTTGCGGATGAAGCTGGCGGCCAGCTGGCGGGTGTCGGCATCAAGCGCCTCCCCGGCGATGACATAGGCATCGATGTAGGCATCGAGACTGGTCTCATCGACGGGATTGAAGTCAGGCTGGTAGATCTCGGCCCACGCCCGCATCAGGCGCGACAGTTGCCGCGCATCCTCGGGCGCGCGCCCGGCCTGCCACAACTGTGCGAGCTGGCGCATCAGCGGCCAGTCACGCTCGGCCTCGACACTGGCATCCCAGATTCCCTGATGGGGCAAGGTGCCTTCGGTATGGACGCGCGCAATGGCGCGCGGCTGCGGCGCGAGGTTCTTGTCGACTGCGCGGCGCAACGCGCCGAGTTGCGCCGCAGACGGCGGCTGGCAGGACGCTTCGGCGTGAGTGGCCAGTGGCATCATGCTCAGCATCAATGAGACGGCGAGGGCCACGCAACGAGCATGGCGCTGCGCAGGAAGCGGCGGGCTGACCTGGGAAGCAGCGGAATTGGTACCCACCGGGCTGTGGCGGTAGAAAGGCATATGGCGGCGTGTCGGCGACGAGGAAGGGACTCCCTTAACGCCGGCTCGCCAGCTTTGGTGCACGCTCGTCTGTGCAGTACTGCGGCTTGTATGGATCATGTCTGCTGGACCCGCCTGCGTCGCCTTGGTTAGAATGCACAGGACACTGTTACGGAAACAGTGACTCGCCTCTGCTACTTTCAGATTCGCAAAGCTGGCACCGGATTTTTCTTCCAGCGATTCAAATGGTCGACATCATGGATTGGGTCCCAATCGTCTTCATCATCTTCAAGGTCGCCGTGCTCGGCATCGGCATGTTCTACGCCATCAAATGGCATTACGATCAGGGCAAGAAGGGCAAGCAGGCCGAGCGCAACGCAGTGCTGCGCGCCAGCGGGAAAGTGGCAGCGCTGTTCGTGATCTCGCTGCTGGTGCTGGGAGTGGCAACCTTTTTCATCTCCAGGATGATGGGGCTGGAGCTGAGCTTCTCCTGACGCCCCGCAGTTCCTCAGGCTGCCGGCCGCTTGGCCAATGCCAGCAAGGTTCCGAAGAAGATCATCATGCCGCCGCTGATGCGGTTCATCCAGCGCAGACCGCGCGCATTCTGCATCAGTCCGGAGAGGCGCGTGCCGGCGTAGGCATAGGCGGCGATGGCGACCACCTCCAGCGCCAGGAAAATCGCGCCCAGGGTCAGGAAACTGGATAAATAATTTTCCGGCACCACGAACTGCGGGAAGAATGCCGTAAAGACCAGGATGGCCTTGGGATTGCCGATGGCGACCAGAAACTCCTTGCGCACATAACCGGCAATACTGCGCTGCTGCGGCTCAAGCGGCTGGCCGCCCAGCTCCACCCTGGCGAAAAACAGTTTGCAGCCCAGCCAGATCAGATAGGCCGCCCCCAGCACCTTGACCACCGTAAAGGCCATCTGCGAGGCCATCAGCAGTGCGCCCATGCCCACTGCTGCCACCCCTATCATCAGCGCGAAGGCCACCAGCCGGCCGGCCGCTGCCAGCAAGGCCGGGCGCAGACCGTGATGGGCGCCGATGGTAATGGAGAGCAGATTGTTGGGGCCGAAGGCCATGTTCAGTGCAAAACACGAGGGAATGAACAGCAGCAGGCTTTCCAGAGACATCGCGGCTCCTTGGCAGATGAGGGCGACGCGTCGCGTCACCGGAGCCGGTATTCTAGCGGCACGCCACCTGACACGCAGGTGACGCGCATATTCTTACGAGGATGTCAGCGCGATTTTCCCGCGATACAGGAATTGACTGATGCAACCATGATCATTTCGGTCACATAATCGCGGAGCCGTTCGTTCTGATCTCAGGACGTAGCCCATCCACCCGGAGATCGCTTCATGAATCCGAGCAGTCACGCTCGCACCCTGCTGATCGTTGAAGACAACAAGGATGTCAGAAACATTTTTGCAGAAGTCTTTCAAGGCGTCGGCTATCACGTGCTCGAAGCCGGCAACGGGGAAGAGGCGCTGGCACTGATGGCCCATGAGCACCCAGCAGTCAGCGTGGTCCTCACTGACCTGCGCATGCCAGTGATGGATGGACTGGAACTGGCGACCCGCATCAAGGGCGATGAACGCTTCTCGGCCATTCCGGTGGTCCTGCTCAGTGCCACTCCCATGAGCAATTCCTGGCAGGCACTCGAAGTGTTCTCCGCCC
This sequence comes from Herbaspirillum sp. UBA812, assembly GCF_002296545.1. Classification (NCBI taxonomy): domain Bacteria; kingdom Pseudomonadati; phylum Pseudomonadota; class Betaproteobacteria; order Burkholderiales; family Oxalobacteraceae; genus Herbaspirillum; species Herbaspirillum sp. UBA812. The sequence continues at coordinate 23,858 of NZ_DBIC01000079.1, forward strand.
TCCTCACCAAACCCTGTTCCTTCGAACACCTGCTGTCCACCATCGAATCCGTGCAGTAAGTCCGTGCAGCACGCTCATGCTCTGCCCCCGCAGCGCGATGACAGACGCCCGTCTGCCAAGCTGATGTATTGCATTGGAGACGCGTCCGACAGTCACAGCCGACAGGATCAAGGGAGCTTGGCCGATGTCTGCGGCGGAGTCGGGGGACGATGATGTAGTTACTGCGCACAAGCGCAGGGCATTCATCAAGGAGTGACATCATGTCGAATCAGAATCAAGGCAACAGCCGCGGTGGTTCCCACGAACAGCACGTCCAGGCAGGCCAGCAAAGCCACAAGAATGACCAGCAGAACCAGAGCAGCAGCGGCTCCGGCCAGCAGCAAGGTGGCAACACCCGGGGCGGCTCGCATGAACAGCACGTGCAAGCCGGCCAGCAGAGCCACAAGAACGACCAGCAAAACCAGAGCAGCAGTGGCTCCGGCCAGCAACAGGGTGACTCCAGCCGCGGCGGCTCCCATGAGCAGCACGTGAAGGCGGGACAGCAGAGTCACAAGAACAGCTGACAGCAACGCTGATCACGCTGCCTTCCCGGGCAGGCCCGGACACGCTCTCCAGGAGATGGAGCGCGCGTCCGGGCCTTTTTTCATTGCGGTTTCAATGCAAGGCAGCGCGGGATTCGTCGCCCGCTGTCGGCTCGACCCTCGCCGGCAGGCTCTGCATCGCCGGCTTGCGCGAAAGCACACGCCACAGAAACACTCCGGTCAACGCCATGCCGACCACGACATAAGCCGCATAGAACGCAGCGAGATAGCTGCCGTAGTGCAGAAGGGACTGGATCATGGCCATGCTTCCTTGAGATGGAAAGGTCGATGCAATGGCGTGATCTTATGTTTTATATCATTTCGCGAATATCAGGAAATTTCCTAGTTGTGTCGCGCACACGCCATTGATGAGCTATTCGATAGTCCGCTATCAAACTCAACAATAAGCAATGTCCGAAAGATGGCGCATACCTGCGTTCAGCTCCCCCCGTCTGCGGAGGTATCAACGCTTCCAGAACATCCACCACGGCGATGGCGCGGGCAACGCAGCAGTCGCCCCGGCGGACTGTTCCGACTGCTGTGGCTGCGCCAGTGCGGGCGGCCAGCGCGTGGCCCCGTTGGCCGAACCGGCCAATGTCCAGCTGGCCACCTCGCTGATTGCCTGCTCTTCGTACAAGCCGGTCAGGTCATGTAGCAAGGGGCTCATCTGCCATGCCTGCCGCTGATCCATCACGGCCAGTTCCTGATACGCCGCGCGCAGCTGCTGCTCCAGCTGGCCATCATCGGACATGCCGTCCAGCTCTTCCGTGTTCACCACGATGTTGCGCCGGGGTTCGGCTTCCAGGCGCGCGATCCAGTCCTCGTACAAGGCGTGGCGCTCCTCGCCCAGCACCGCACGCAGCATCGCCGAGCGCTGGCGCAGACGGGCGATGCCCGCCAGACGTTGGCAACCCAGGTAGGCAAAAGGACGCGGCGCATCCTCGTCAGCTTCCTCGTCGTACTCCTCATCATCGTACTCATCATCGTCCTCCGCACCTTCAGGACCTTGCTTGCCGCTGTGCTCGCCCTCGGTGGCAGGGCGGGACGTGACGTGAATATCGTCCCCGGAAAACAGGCACATCCAGAACAAGGGAAGGCGCGCGGTGGCCTCGTATTCGGTACCGATCATGGTAAAGAATTCGTCGGCCTGTTCCTCCGTGGGCAGACCCTCGAAGTCGGTGCAGTAGAGATAGACGCGATTGCCCATGTGATTCCCCTGAGAATGGCAGGACGACAGGCGACGCTGCATCGGCAGCGTGCCGCCCGGCTCACCTGATCTTGATTTCGACGAAACGATTGCGCGGCTCGGCCACGCCGCGCTTCTGCGGCACGCGCGGATCACGCGCCCCCTTGCCGATGACCTCGATGCTCAGGGCCTTGACCTCCGCCCGTTGCAGTTCACGCTCGATCAGGCGCGCGCGCCGCAGCGACAAGGCGTCGTTGGTGGCATCGCTGCCGATGCTGTCGGCATGGCCGGTGAGGATGAATTCCCCGGCGGGGAATTCCTTGATTTCAGCGATGGCCTTCTTGAGCAATTCCTGCGAGGCCGGCGTCAGACGGTCAGTCCCCAGCTCGAACAGCAGATCGTAGCTGCGCGGACGCGCCGGCAGGCTGCGCATGACCTCGGCATATCGCCGGTCCACCTCGGCAGCGGACAGGGTCTGGGTCGGCGCGGGCTTGCCGCCGCGCGTTTCGACCGCTGCATAGGGCGAAGTCAGTGCCGTCTCGCCACTGGCCGTCTTGACCACGATGCTGCTGGCCGAGCCGTCGGCCTGCGGCAGCAGCACGAAACGTTCCGCCGGCCCGGCACATGCGGCCAGCAGCGCCGCCAGCGTCAGCAAGGCGCAGCGCATCAGCGGCCGGGACAGTGAATGGAGCGATGGCTTATTCACCGGCCACCTCCACGATGAAGTCGGTACCACGGATGCCGATGGTGGCCGTCGGGGTCGACAGCCGCTGGCTCTCCGGCGAGTGCTTGCCGATCAGTCCCGACACGTAGCGCAGTGTGCCCTTGGTCAGGCGCACGGCAACGCTGCCCTCGTCGGTCTTGTCGTTGTAGGCAAATTGTTCGAGCAGGAACTGGCTGTTGGAGCCCAGGGAAATGAGCGTATCGTCGCGCAAGGTAAAACCGACCGCACTGGCGGCACCGGTCAGTACCCGGTCACCCGCATAGAGCCGTTCGCCGGTGGCCAGCGGGCGGGTCTTGCCGCTGCGCTCGGCGCGCACGTCGCCTTGCAGGACCTTGACGATGCCGGCCTGGCTGGCCGTGGCTTCCTGCGCACCTGCACTGCCCTGGCCCAGCAGCGAAGCGCTGGCCAGCAGCACGCCAGCCCACCCGGATGCCCTCCACATCGGCCCCGCCCTTTTGATCCGCATACCGCGTTCCCCTGATGTTGTGATGATGACGTGAGTCGTGACTGTGCCGCACCTGAGCGCGGCAATGATGCCACCGCGCAATTTCATAGAAAATCATGGGGAAGGTCAACAATTCTTTACATCTGGCGTGCGAAACGGCAGCGGCCGGCCCTTAAAAGAGCAACGAACCCTGCCCTGAGCTGCTCCGCGCTTCGCTCTTGGGCGCAGGCCAAGCCTTCATGGCGCTGGCGGGATAGTTGACCAGCATTCTGCGCGCGTTTTCCGTATCACCGACGTTGAGCCAGTCCGCATAGTCGGCGGGAGGGATGATGACGAGGTTGCGTTTTTCCTCGCCCGGCTTGTGAAAACGATTCATCAAGGGATGCGCATCGGCATTGATGGTGATCTGGGTAAACGAAAATGCATACCCTCCTTCAGGCTCTTCCCAGGCGCGCCACAGGCCAGCCACGCAGAACGGCTGGTCGTCGGCCATGCCGATGGCCCAGCGCTGCGGGCGTCCGGCTTCGTAATTGGGCTCATAAAACCAGTGCATGGGCAACAGGCAGGTTTGCAAGGCCCGCCAGGGGCCGGCGTAGCTGCGCTTCTCGCCGATGGTCTCGGCGCGGGCATTCATGGTGGAGATCTGCAATCCGCCCTGCAGCTTGCGCCGGGGCATCATGCCATAGGTGCCGACGATGAGTTCCGGCTCGCCCTGCAGCCCGGCCCGTACCACGGGGGCGGCGTAGTCCTGCCAGGTTTCCTCGGGCCAGTCTGGCGTGGCGGAGGTGTCGGCACCGGTCAGCGCGGTGATGATGGATTTGGGAGTGGGCTTGTAGTTGACGCACATGGCAGGACGGATCCCGGTCGCAGCAAGGAGCCGCGATTGTGCCACAGCGCGGGCGCGGTGGCGGAGGGTCTGCTGTGGCCTGGCGCGGATGTCAATGCCGCAGCGTCTACCGGTCATCGACATCCGCTGCACCCAAGAAAAAACCGGCCTGCTGTCTGCAAGGCCGGTTCTTCAAGGGATCACGCTGCTGGCAGCGCGCATGAGCGGACTCAAGCAGCCTGCTTGCCTTCCAGGATCGACTCTTCCAGGGCGATCAGGGATTCGATGGCGGCGATCAGCATGCCGATGCGGTGACGGCGATAGATCAGGCGTTTTCTTGCGCGAATGTTCATGGTTTCTCCAGCAGCCGGCGGAGTGCCGGCGGGTTGACGGGTCGGGCCGCCGCCTCCGCGCCTGCAACTTCACATCGACTGCGAGCGTGCATCCTGCGGGGCGGCCAGCGGCCAAGGCCCGACATTATAGCCGACTGCCGCTGCGCTCCCGTCACCGGCTGCGTGGCGCGGCGCTCACGCCACACATGCACGCCGGTAACGCTCGCTGTAGCGCCGCGTCGCCTCCAAACCGGGCACGAAATGATGCCGCCCCGGTGCCAGCTCGGCCACCAGCGCATCGAGATCGACCTCGCCCAAGGCCACGGCCGGCACGGCAGGGGCTTCGGCAGCGGCGTTCTCACGGCCGCGCGCCAGCGCGCGGAAGCTCGGCTGACGGCGGCCATCGCTCCAACCCTCCTCGATCCACTCACGGATGACCTGCTTTTCGTAGCCCTCGAAGACCCCGAACATCTGGCCGCCGGCAGCATCGATCAACCGCCAGAAGCGGCTCTCCTCGGCTGGCTTGCCTCGCGTGATCCATTTGGCCTTTTCCATCTCCGCCAGGAAGCTGGCCATGCCATCGGGCTGTTCCAGCCACTGGTTGACCGTCTTGCCGCCGATGCGGCAATAGTCCGAGTGCATCATGCGGCCGAAGGGCGCTTTCTCGGCCAGCACCCTGACCACCTCATCCTGCAGGACAAAGGAGCCGATCACGCCCAGCGTGCTCGCGCCCAGCTCATTGAGCAGATAACCGCGCCGCACGCCCTGCATGAAGGCTTGCGGATCCGCAGCCTGGGCGGCCGCCTGCGCGACCGCCTCGGCGGCCTTGCGGGCGTGTCCGCTGGCGGCATTGTCGATGGTGACGTGCAGGGTGAAGTAATACGGGTCGATGCCCAGTTCATTGAGTTCGTAGGCGGTGATGAGCAAGTGCAGCGGCAATTGCTCATAGCCGAGGTTGAAGCCGAACACCTCGGCCTCGAATTCCGCCCCGTGATGGGCCAGCCCCAACTGGATGGCTCCTTGCACATAGTGTTCTTCGGACAACGCCGGTCCGTGCTCGCAGCCGTTGGCGGCCAGCAGGCTGCGATAGAGGGTGACGTGATTCATGGCGGCATCGCCATCGCCCAGCTCTTCCAGATAGGTGAGGATCAGCGGACGGAACAGCGGATCACGCCAGCGCCGGATGGCGCTGTAGAGCCAGGCACCGTCGACCATCTTGGTCGGGCCCACGCAGCGCAGGAAATTGAGCGCATGGGCGCGGCCACTGAAGTAGCGGCGCGGCGCGCCTTGCTGGCGTTCCTTGAGATAGCTTTCATAGGCAACGCCGACCTCGGCGGCGCGCGCTTCGATCCAGTTGGCCAATGCGGCGGGCTCCTGCGGCAGGTCGCAGGGCAGTTCCTGCGCTTCCTGCATCTGTTGCACAAGGTAGTCGCGGCCCATGGCCAGGGCGGCCTCGTCGGGCGTTGCGACGAACAGTTGCGCATACACGTGCGCGGCCTGCAGGCTGCCGGGCTGGTGGCGGTAGGCTTGGGCGGCCGAGCGGGCGGCCTGCATTTCCTCGACGGTAGATCGCATACATCCTCGCGCAAAGTCAGATGCATGGAGCATGCGCGCCGGCGCGGGCCAGCGCTATCAGCGGGCGGCCAGCCTTGGTGTCGGAAAATGCCCGGCGGGCGGTAGGAGGATGCAGCAGGGCGGCGTCGGAGGCCCATTGTCTTGCCGGTTTTTATGTCCGATAATCGCGCCCATGAACGATACCGCACAACGCCCCGCCCTCCCCGACCGCCTCAGCGTCGATCCCCGCAGCCCGCATTACGTTGCCGCCATCTTCGAGCACGACATCGGCATCAAGCTCAACGACAAGGAATTCAACAACGTCAGCGAGTATTGCATCAGCGAAGGCTGGATCAAGATCCCCGCCGGCCGTGCACTCGACCGCAAAGGCAATCCCATGCTGACCAAGCTCAAGGGGCGGGTCGAACCGTTCTACCGCTGAGCCGCGCGCCACTGTCAGCGCCATCACATTTCTTTCCCGCATGCAAAAAAGGTCCGCAGCAATGCTGCGGACCTTTTCTTTTTACTTGGCAGATCGGAAAACACGCCGTCAGGATTCATCGGCGGCATCGCTCAATCTGCCTTGATTGATCGATCGGGCAGATGATCCGTCCAGCCGATATCAGACCGGTACTGCCATCA
>NZ_DBIC01000049.1:0-12307 GCF_002296545.1 Herbaspirillum sp. UBA812
TTGAGCAGCACCGAGGTGACCGCCGGGATCTTGAATTCCTTCCAGGTATTGAGGATGCCGCCGGCCAGCGCCACGAAGGCCATGAAGCCGATGTACGGGAACATGATCCGGGTCATCAGCACCGAGGCCTGGAAGGCCTCCGGGTTGTATTGCAGGCCGGTGGCGATGAAATAGACCACGAACGGGGTGGCAACGATGCCGGCCACGCAGGTGATCAGCATGACCCACATCAGTGCCGTGGCCACATGGTCCACCAGGTGTTTGGTTTCCTCGGGGCCGCGGCGGTTCTTGTATTCAGCCAGGATGGGCACGAAGGCCTGCGAGAACGCGCCTTCGGCGAAGAGCCGGCGCAGCAGGTTGGGAATGCGGAAGGCGATGTTGAAGGCGTCGGTGTAGGCCGAAGCGCCGAAGGCGCGGGCGAACAGGATTTCCCGGGCCAGCCCGGTGATGCGCGAGAGCATCGTCATGCCGGAGATGGCGGCGAGGGTTTTATGCAGATTCATGGAGCGGCATTATAGCGGTGGGCAGCGGTGCTTTTGCTGGAGTGGCAAGGATTGGTGCGGGAGCACGACAGGGGGCGGGCAGGCCCGGACACGGGTGGTTCGGAGGCGATATGAAGGAAAAGACAATCCCCCTGCTGCACGGCGCAATAGACTCGCTGCCTTGGCCACAGGTTCGGCGGCAGGCATGAATTTCTTTGCGGAAATCGGGATGAGTGCGGTGGCATCGCAACGGATGGCACCGTGTTTACAGCAGAAGCAGACAAGTTGATTGCCTTGTCACGGGAATCTCGTTATAATCCGATGCTTTACAGAATTTGGCATCGCGAGTCCTCGGGGTTTGCGGCGCAAACGACTCTCGATTTAGGATAATTTTCATGGCAAATACCGCACAGGCACGTAAGCGTGCTCGTCAAGCAGTCAAGCAAAACGCTCACAACTCGAGCCAGCGCTCGACCCTGCGCACCGCAATCAAGGCAGTTCGCAAGGCGATCGCCGCCGGCGACAAGGCTGCAGCAACCTCCGTGTTCCAATCTTCCGTGTCGACCATCGACAGCATCGCCGACAAGAAGATCATTCACAAGAACAAGGCCGCTCGCCACAAGAGCCGCCTGGCTGCTGCCCTGAAGGCCCTGGCTGCTTAATTGCATCCTGGCTTGAACTGAAGTGCGGCCTGGCCCGCTTCAGGCTGCAGTACAAGAAAACCGCTTGATTTCAAGCGGTTTTTTGCGTTTGGGCGACGGTTTTCCACGGCCGTCTCCAGTATGTCGCTGGCGAGATAACGGGCCACAGCGAGACGCTGCAGCCCGGATGCCTTATTGGGGCAATCCCTCGATCCTGGTGCCGGGCTTGATGTTCTTCTGCTTGAACCAGCCCTTGTTCATCTCCAGCGCATAGACCGCCGCGCGCTTGGCACAGTGCGAATCCAGGGTCTGTTCCTTCATTTCCTCGATGTTGATGATGACGCCTTTTTCGTCCATGAAGGCCACCGACAGCGGGATCAGCGTATTTTTCATCCACATGCAGACCCCGGCCGGCTGGCCGAACAGGAACAGCATGCCCTCGTTGTCGCCCATCTTCTCGCGGAACATCAGGCCTTGCTCGCGCTCGGCTTCGGTCTGGGCCACTTCGGCCTTGATCAGGTGGATGCCGATATTGAGCTGGGTGGTCGGAAATTTGCGCACCTGCGGCGTCTGCGCGCCGGCGGTGGACAGGCAGCCGACAGCCAGCAGGGCGACGGCGCTGAGCATGAAGCAACGGGAAAGTCGGGAAAGTGAAGATTGGCGCATGTTCTTTATCAATCGGGATTCGGATCGGGCAGGATAGCAGCAGCGGGGCGGGGCGTGTGCAGCGGGAGCGGGGCGCTGGCCGGCGTGGATGGCTGCGGGGCGCGTCGCCTGAACCGCGCGGACATGAAAAAAGGCAGGACCAGCCTGCCTTTTTTGAGTGCGGACGCTAATTACTTAGCTTCAGCTGCCTTCTTTGCCTTCTTGGCCTTCTTTGCCTTCTTGGCCTTCTTTGCCTTCGGAGCAGCGGCTTCAGCCTTCGGCGCTTCCGGAGCGGCCGGAGCTTGTGCGAAAGCAGCAGTGGCGAACAGACCAGCGATCAGAGCGGCGATCAATTTTTTCATTTTGCGTCCTTCAATTCAACATGTTAGGGATGTGAGGCAAACGATGATTCGTGCGAATCACTGCCAATAACGGCGCGCGCGTATGAAGGTTGACACCATTTCGGATCTTTTTTATGAGGTTTCGGGAAGAAGTGTGCAGCCTTGAGTGCTTCAAACCTTGTCAGATTGTTCACGCAGCGCTCAGGCATCGAGCTCCTGTGGATCGACTTCGCGCCATTCTCCGGGCATCACCGGATGGGTCGCCAGCGAGAACGGGCCGATGGCAATGCGCACCAGTCGCAGCGTCGGCAGACCCACTGCAGCGGTCATGCGGCGCACCTGGCGGTTCTTGCCTTCGCTGATGGTCAGGGCGATCCAACTGGTGGGCTGGTTGGCACGCTGGCGAATGGGCGGGGTGCGCGGCCACATCCAGGCCGGCTCCTGGATCAAGCGGGCCTCTCCGGGTTGGGTGACGAAGTCGCCCAGATCCAGCGGATTGCGCAGGCGTTGCAACGCTTCCGGCGTGGCCAGGCCTTCCACCTGTGCCAGGTAGGTCTTGGGCTGCTTGCGGCGCGGATGGGCGATGGCGTGCTGCAGCTTGCCGTCATCGGTGAGCAGCAGCAGGCCTTCACTGTCGGCATCGAGACGGCCTGCAGGGTAGATGTCGGGAAGGTCGAGGTAATCGGCCAGCGTCTGGCGCTCGGGATGGGCGGAGAACTGGCTCATCACGCCGAAGGGTTTGTTGAAGAGGATCAAAGGCATGCGCTAGTGTCGCAAAAAGATGGCCTTGCGTAAAATCCTGATGCATAATCAATTCGATAAGTCCTATGTCTTATATAAGACTTGCTGATTGCAATCCGGAATTTTCCCGGCTGAAAACCCGGAAATCTCTTAAAATTCCCCGCTTGCATGGCAATTCATGCAAGGTCCTTGCCGATCTGCATGGGCCTTGCCGCTGATGCTTCCTAACGCTACCGCCTCAACCGTCGGAGACCACGATGTCGTACCAACATATCCAAGTGCCTGCAGAAGGGCGCAAGATCACCGCCAATGCCGATGACACCCTCAATGTCCCCAACAACCCCATCATTCCCTTCATCATGGGCGATGGCGTGGGCGTGGACGTCACGCCGGTGATGCTCAAGGTGGTCGATGCCGCGGTGGAGAAGGCCTACGGCGGTGCGCGCAAGATCCACTGGATGGAAATCTATGCAGGCGAGAAGTCGACCAAGCTCTATGGGGCCGATACCTGGCTGCCCGAGGAAACGCTGGAGGTGCTCAAGGAGTACCTGGTGTCGATCAAGGGGCCGCTGTCCACGCCGGTCGGTGGCGGCATCCGTTCCTTGAACGTGACCATGCGCCAGCAGCTGGACCTCTACGTCTGCCTGCGCCCGGTGCGTTACTTCAAGGGCGTGCCGTCGCCGCTGAAGGAGCCCGAGAAGACCGACATGGTGATCTTCCGCGAGAACTCCGAAGACATCTACGCCGGCATCGAATGGCAGGCCGGCACCCCGGAAGTGAAGAAACTGATCGAGCTGCTGACGCGCGAGATGGGTGTCAAGAAACTGCGCTTCCCGGAGACCTCGGCGCTGGGCATCAAGCCGGTCTCGCGCGAAGGCACTGAGCGCCTGGTGCGCAAGGCCATCCAGTACGCCATCGACCACGACAAGCCTTCGGTGACGCTGGTCCACAAGGGCAACATCATGAAGTACACCGAGGGTGCTTTCCGTGACTGGGGGTATGCGCTGGCCGGCCGCGAATTCGGGGCCGAGCTGATCGACGACGGCCCGTGGATGCGTCTGAAGAACCCCAAGACCGGCCGCCAGATCGTCATCAAGGATGCCATTACCGATGCCTTCTTCCAGCAGGTGCTGATGCGGCCGGCGGAATACAGCGTCATCGCCACCATGAACCTGAACGGCGACTACATTTCCGACGCCGTGGCGGCCCAGGTCGGCGGTATCGGCATTGCTCCGGGCGCCAACATGTCCGATTCGGTGGCGGTGTTCGAAGCCACCCATGGCACTGCACCGAAGTATGCCGGCAAGGATTATGTGAACCCCGGTTCCAGCATTCTTTCGGCAGAAATGATGCTGCGCCACATGGGTTGGATCGAGGCAGCGGACCTGATCATCACGGCCATGCAGAAGTCGGTCTCGGCCAAGCGCGTGACCTATGATTTCGCGCGTTTGCTGGAAGGCGCCACGCAGGTTTCCTGCTCCGGTTTCGGTGAAGCGCTGATCGAAAACATGTAAGCCCGCCATACTGCTTCCGCAACTTGTTTTGCTGAAGATAATGACGGAAAAACAACAAACAGCCGGCTTCGTCCGGCTGTTTTTTGTTGGCGCGGGGGCGAATTGATTTCCAGTGCACCAATGAAAAAAGCCCCGCAAGAGCGGGGCTTTTAGAGAAACCGGGGTTTAAGCGGCGTTCTGGATGTTCGAAGCTTGCTTGCCTTTGGGGCCTTGCGTAACGTCAAACTGGACTTTTTGACCTTCTTTCAGGGTCTTGAAGCCGTTCATCTGGATTGCGGAGAAGTGAGCGAACAGATCTTCGCCGCCGTCATCCGGAGTGATAAAGCCAAAGCCTTTGGAATCATTGAACCACTTGACAGTACCTGTTGCCATAAAAGCATCTTTCAAAATTAACTATTCACACGAGCCGTCAAAGCAAGAAGCATCGCGCGTCACGCAGCCCCCCTTAAACCTGCCCCCTTATCGTATCGACGAGTTGTTACATTTGGTAACTACTAATCAATGAATTCCATTGTTCTCGGTCGAAATGCAAAAGTCAAGCAGTTTTCACATTCCGCTTTGTGGCCCTGTTTGAGCGATGGGGAAAGAAACCCTTGATTTAGGATAAATCATCGTCATCTGCGCAAGGTCCGGAAAACAAGTAATATCTATCTCATCTAGAGGTTACGTGATCATTGTGCGTTGCACAGCTTTGATGGTCGAATAAACGCATGGCAACCAAGCACGAAAATGATGGCGGTACAGTCCTGGAACGGCAGGAGGCAAAACTCAAGCCGCCCCCGATGTACCAGGTTTTATTGTTGAACGATGACTATACGCCGATGGAATTCGTCGTCGCAGTCATCCAGCAGTACTTCAACAAGGACCGTGAAACCGCGACGCAGATCATGCTCAAGGTTCACCGCGATGGGAAGGGAATGTGTGGTGTGTATCCCAAAGATATCGCATCCACAAAAGTGGAACTCGTTTTAACCCACGCTCGAAAAGCAGGGCACCCCCTGCAATGCGTGATGGAGGAAGCATGATTGCGCAGGAACTCGAAGTCAGTTTGCACATGGCCTTTGTCGAAGCCAGACAATCGCGTCATGAATTCATTACCGTGGAACACTTGCTGCTCGCGCTGCTGGACAATCCTTCGGCGGCCGAAGTGCTGCGCGCCTGCTCGGTGAACATTGATGATCTGCGCAAGACGCTGACCAATTTCATCACCGACAATACGCCCACGGTCCCCGGCACCAATGAGGTGGATACCCAGCCCACGCTGGGCTTCCAGCGCGTGATCCAGCGCGCCATCATGCACGTGCAGTCGGCCTCCAACGGCAAGAAGGAAGTTACCGGCGCCAACGTGCTGGTGGCCATCTTCGGCGAGAAGGATTCGCACGCGGTCTACTACCTGCATCAGCAGGGCGTGACCCGTCTGGATGTGGTCAACTTCATCTCGCACGGTGTGCGTAAGGATCAGCAGGCCGATCCGCAGAAGGCTCCGGAAGGCGCGGAAGACGTGCAAGCCGAAGGCCAGCAGAAGGAAAGCCCGCTGGACCAGTTCACCCAGAACCTGAACAAGGCGGCCGCCGAAGGCAAGATCGATCCGCTGATCGGCCGCGATTCCGAGGTCGAGCGCGTCATCCAGACCCTGTGCCGCCGCCGCAAGAACAATCCGCTGCTGGTGGGCGAAGCCGGTGTCGGCAAGACCGCCATCGCCGAAGGCCTGGCCTGGCGTGTGACGCAAGGCGACGTGCCCGAGATCCTCAAGAATGCCGTCGTCTATTCGCTGGACATGGGCGCGCTGCTGGCCGGTACCAAGTACCGTGGCGATTTCGAGCAGCGTCTGAAGGCGGTGTTGAAGCAATTGAAGGACAGCCCCAACGGCATCCTCTTCATCGACGAAATCCACACCATCATCGGTGCGGGTTCGGCTTCGGGCGGCACGCTGGATGCATCCAACCTGTTGAAGCCTGCGCTCTCGAGCGGCCAGTTGAAGTGCATCGGCGCGACCACCTACACCGAATTCCGTGGCGTCTTCGAGAAGGATCACGCGCTGTCGCGTCGCTTCCAGAAGATCGATGTGAACGAACCGACCGTGGAGCAGACCGTGCAGATCCTGCGCGGCCTGAAGTCCAAGTTCGAGGAACACCACGGTGTGAAGTATTCTGCTTCGGCCCTGACCTCGGCTGCGGAGCTGGCGGCGCGCTTCATCAATGACCGTCACCTGCCCGACAAGGCCATCGACGTGATCGACGAAGCCGGTGCTGCCCAGCGCATCCTGCCCAAGTCCAAGCAGAAGAAGACTATCGGCAAGCCGGAAATCGAGGAAATCATTTCCAAGATCGCCCGCATCCCGCCGCAGTCCGTGAACCAGGATGATCGCGCCAAGCTGCAGACCATCGATCGCGACCTGAAGAACGTGGTGTTCGGCCAGGATCCGGCCATCGAAGCACTGGCCTCGGCCATCAAGATGGCACGAGCCGGCCTGGGCAAGACCGACAAGCCGATCGGCTCCTTCCTGTTCTCCGGTCCGACCGGCGTGGGCAAGACCGAAGTGGCCAAGCAGCTGGCCTTCATCCTCGGCATCGAGCTGGTACGGTTCGACATGTCCGAATACATGGAGCGCCATGCCGTGAGCCGCCTGATCGGCGCGCCCCCGGGCTATGTCGGTTTCGACCAGGGCGGCCTCTTGACCGAAGCCGTCAACAAGAAGCCGCACGCCGTGCTGCTGCTCGATGAAATCGAGAAGGCGCACCCCGACATCTTCAACATCCTGTTGCAGGTGATGGACCATGGCACGCTGACCGACAACAACGGCCGCAAGACCGACTTCCGCAACGTGATCATCATCATGACCACCAACGCGGGGGCCGAGAGCCTGCAGAAGCGCACCATCGGCTTCACCGAGAAGAAGGAAGCCGGCGACGAAATGGCGGACATCAAGCGCATGTTCACCCCGGAGTTCCGCAACCGTCTGGATGCCATCATCAGCTTCCGCCCGCTGGACGAGGAGATCATCCTGCGCGTGGTCGACAAGTTCCTGATGCAGCTGGAAGAGCAGCTCCACGAGAAGAAGGTGGAAGCCGTCTTCTCGGACAACCTGCGCAAGTTCCTGGGCAAGAAGGGCTTCGATCCGTTGATGGGTGCACGTCCGATGTCGCGCCTGATCCAGGACCTGATCCGCAAGGCACTGGCCGACGAACTGCTGTTTGGCAAGCTGGTCAGCGGTGGCCGCGTGACGGTGGAGATGGACGACAAGGAGCAGATCAAGCTGGACTTCCCCGAGGGCGACGATTCGTCCCCGCCGGAAGAGCCGCAAGAGAAGCTCGAAGTCGAATAAGCCGCATCAGGCAAGCCATCAAGGCCACGTCGGGAAACCGGCGTGGCCTTTTGTTTTGCAGCTTGCTTCACTTTCATTACGCAAACAAAAACGGCGCGGTTTTCACCGCGCCGTCTTCACGTCCAATACTTCATATCACCACTTTTACGGCACCAGCGGCTTGCCCGCCTCCTGCTTGGCCTTCACGATCTGCGTGACCTTGTCGATCATCGAGAGGCGATAAGCGGTAGCCGGATGCAGCGCCGTGTAGCCGTTGGGCACGCTGGCCGGATACTGGTCGGCCAGGCGCTTCCAGAACGCCGGCACGTTGTCGATGCTGTAGCCGGCGCGCGCCAGCAGGTACAGCGAGAGCGTATCGGCAGCCGCATCCAGGTCCTGCGGATAGACCCGGATACCGGCAGTGCCGGCCGTGGTGGTCGGGTCCGGATGCGGCAGCAGCAGGTTGTCGATCACTTCGGCAATCGTCGAGACCATGCGCTGGCGGATGGCGTGGCCGAGGATATTGTGCGCCATCTCCTTGGCGATCAGGTAGGCCAGTTCATCATCGGACTGGGTGAACTTGAGCATGCCGCGGGTTATGAGTACGCGGCGGCCATCGGCATAGGTGTTGACGTTGTCGGCATTGCCCAGCTCGATGCTGAAGGCGCAGGCGAAGGTCAGCGGCACATTGACGGTGGTGTTCTGGCCGTTGCGCTGCACGCCCAGCGCAATCGGGGCCTTCTTGACCACCAGCGGGCTCAGCAGCACGGCGGCCTGGCGTTCGGCATCGGTGCCTTGCGGCATCGGCTTGCCTGCCACCGAGATCAGGAAGTCGCCCCGCTGAATGCCAGCCTGGGCAGCACCGCTCCCGGGCAGCACGCCGGTGACCTGCAGGCGGTCGTCGTAGCCCAGGCTACGCGCGGTTTCTGCATATTCGATGGGGAAGGAATAACGGTTCTTGGCGGTGAAGCCCAGCAGGTTGCGGGCATTGCCACGGCAGAGCTGGGCGTTGCTGGTCAACAGCGGCGCAGCGACGCGGTAGAGCCGGTCCTGCTGCGCGATCAGTTCGCGCAATTGTGCCTGCTGGGGATTGTCGGCCACCGGACGCGGGGCCTGGGTCGTCGTGGTCACCGGTTTGGACGGCGTAGTGGTGACCGGACCGGGTTCCTGGGTGGCGCAGGCGGCCAGGAAGGCCAGCGGTGCCAGGACGGCGAGGGTTTTCAGTTTCTGCCACTGGGGCAGGGGGGATACGAGCATGCGGTTCTCCATCAGTGTTTGCCTGTGCTGCCGAAACCACCGGCGCCGCGTTCGCTGCTGTCGAATTCATCTACCACATTGAAGCCGACCTGCAGTACCGGCACGATCACCAGCTGCGCCAGGCGTTCCATGGGGTTTAGGACAAACTCGGTACTGCCGCGGTTCCACGTCGAGATCATCAACTGGCCCTGGTAATCCGAATCGATCAGCCCGACCAGGTTGCCCAGCACGATCCCATGCTTGTGCCCCATACCGCTACGCGGCAGGATCACGGCCGCGTAATTCGGATCGGCCAGGTGGATCGCCAGTCCGGTCGGGATCAGGTGCGTGGAACCCGGCGCCAGGGTCAGCGGCGCATCGATGCAGGCCCGCAGGTCCAGGCCGGCGCTGCCAGGGGTGGCGTAGGCAGGCAGTTGGTCTTTCATGCGGGGGTCGAGGATCTTGATGTCGATGGTCTTCATGATGCGTAATCGGATTCAAATACAAAACGTACGGAAACGTACAAAAGACACGGCCCGCAAGAGGCGGGCCGTGCACCGTCAGGCCGCCATGCGGCGCGCGATCTCGCGTACCAGCTGGCGGGCCAGGGTCTGCTTGTCCGCACGGGGCAGGGCGCTGTGGCCCTGGGCGTCGAACAGCATGAGCGCGTTGTCATCGCGGCCAAAGGTCTGGTGGCCGATATTGCCGACCAACAGCGGAATGTTCTTGCGGATGCGCTTGGCCGCACCGTATTGCTCCAGGTTCTCCGATTCGGCCGCAAAGCCCACGCAATAGGGACGCTGGGGCAGGGCGGCGACGGTGGCCAGGATGTCGGGGTTCTGGACGAACTCCAGCTGCGGGGTGTCGTGTTCGTCCTGTTTCTTCAGTTTCTGTTCGCTGGCATTGGCCACGCGCCAATCAGCGACGGCCGCAACGGCGACGAACAGGTCTTTTTCCTTCACATGGGCCAACACCGCCTCATGCATCTGCAGGGCCGTCTGCACATCCACGCGCTGCACGCCGTAAGGCGTCTCCAGCGCCGTCGGGCCGGAGATCAGGGTGACTTCCGCGCCCGCTTCGCGCGCAGCTCGCGCAATCGCGTAGCCCATCTTGCCGGAAGACAGATTGGTGATGCCGCGCACCGGGTCGATCGGTTCGAAGGTCGGCCCGGCCGTGAGCAGCACGCGGCGGCCCGCCAGCAGCTTGGGCTGGAAAGCTGCGACGATCTCTTCCAGCAATTGTGCCGGCTCCAGCATGCGGCCTTCGCCGACCTCGCCACAGGCTTGCGCGCCCGCATCCGGGCCCAGCAGCAGGATGCCGTCTTCGCGGATCTGGCGCACGTTGCGCTGGGTGGCCGGGTTCTGCCACATCTCCACGTTCATGGCCGGGGCCACCATCAGGGGTACCCGCGCCGGACGCGCCACGCACAGGGTCGAGAGCAGGTCGTCGCAATGCCCGTGGGCCAGCTTGGCGATGAAATCGGTGGAGCAGGGCACGATGACGACCGCATCGGCATCGCGGGTGAGATTGATGTGAGGCATGTTGTTGTCCATGCGCGCATCCCATTGGTCGGTATAGACCGGGTTGCCGGTCAGTGCCTGCATGGTGACGGCGGTCATGAAGTGCGTGGCCGCCTCGGTCATCACCACGTGCACCGTGGCACCGGCGCGGCCCAGTTCGCGCGCCAGCATGGCGGCCTTGTAGCAGGCCACGCCGCCGGTCAGGCCCAATACGATTTTCTTGCCAGCCAGATCCATTGTTTGCTCCCGGAATGCGGCGTACCGCAGGCGTGTTCAGACTTGCGGACGTGTGGACTTGCCTTACTTCTTGGAGACGCGGCGCAGTTCGTCCACGACGAACAATACCGCACCCACGCAGATCGCACTATCGGCCAGGTTGAACGCCGGCCAGTGCCAGTTGCCGACATAGACGTCGAGGAAGTCGATCACGTGACCATACACCACGCGGTCGATCACGTTACCGATCGCGCCGCCCAGGATCAGCGCCAGGGCCCAGCAGAACATGCGTTGGCCGGGATGCTTGCGCAGCAGGTGGATGATGAACACCGCCGCACCGATGCCGATGGCGGTGAACAGATAACGCTGCCAGCCACCGCTGGCGGCCAGGAAACTGAAGGCCGCGCCCTTGTTGTAGACCAGCACCAGGTTGAAGAAACCGGTCACCGGCACCGACTCGCCATAGTGGAACAGTTTCAGGATGGTGATCTTGGTGAGCTGGTCCAGCAGCAGCACGATGGTGGCGATGCCCAGCCAGGGCAGCAGCCCTTGGGTGGTGGACGAAGAACCGGAAGAGGAGGAGCGTTTTTTGGTTGCCATGGATGTTCTTGTTGGAGTGGACGGCCCGCTGCATTCAAGTGCAGCGGGCCGCTAGCAAGGCCGTCCCGCCCGGATCAGGCGAACAGGCGCTTTTCGCCCTGGCCGAACAGGTTGCTGTAGCAGCGACCGCACAGGCCCGGATGATCGGCATGAGACCCGACATCGGCGCGATAGTGCCAGCAACGTTCGCATTTCTGATGCGCCGACGGCGTGACCACCACCGCTTCCTCTTCCACCGTGGCCACCGGGGTGACGCGGGCAGCCGAGGTGATGAGGACGAACTTGAGGTCATCGCCCAGGCTTTCCAGCAGGACCGCCTTGTCGCCGGCGACCTTCAGTTCCACCTCCGCCTGCAGGGAGGAACCGATGCTGCCGGCGATACGCACTTCTTCCAGTTGCTTGGTGACCGCTGCGCGCACTTCGTGCAGCACCGCGAACTTGTCCAGCAGGGCAGCGCTATCGGCCACTTCCGGCAGGGCGTAATAGACCTGCGAGAAGATGGTTTCGCCGCTGGCCTCGAAGGCGTCCTTGCCGGCAAAGAAGCGCCAGGCTTCTTCGGCCGTGAAGGACAGGATCGGTGCCATCAGGCGCAACAGCGACTGCGTGATGTGCCACACGGCGGTCTGGGCCGAGCGGCGTGCGGCCGACTCCACGCCGCTGGTGTAGAGGCGGTCCTTCAGGATGTCCAGGTAGAAGCCGCCCAGGTCTTCCGAGCAGTACATCTGCAGCTTGGCCACCACCGGGTGGAATTCATAGGTCTCGAAGTGCGCCAGCACCTCCGCCTGCAGACGCGCCATGTTGGCGATCGCATAGCGGTCGATTTCCAGCATCTCGGCCACCGGCACGGCGTGTTGTGCCGGGTCGAAGTCGGAGGTGTTGGCCAGCAGGAAGCGCAGGGTGTTGCGGATGCGGCGGTAGGCTTCCACCACGCGCTTGAGGATCTCGTCCGAGATCGACAGCTCGCCCGAGTAGTCGGTCGACGCCACCCATAGGCGCAGGATTTCCGCGCCCAGCGAATCCGAGACCTTCTGCGGGGCGACCACGTTGCCCTTGGACTTGGACATCTT
>NZ_DBIC01000028.1:0-6268 GCF_002296545.1 Herbaspirillum sp. UBA812
ACGACGCCAAGGTCAAGCGCCTGGCTGGCAAGCTCGATCGCGTGCTGGTGGATGCCCCTTGCAGCGGCCTGGGCACCCTGCGCCGCAATCCCGACATGAAGTGGCGCCAGAGCGTGGAAACGCTGACCGAGATGCGCGCCAAGCAAGGCTCGATTCTCGCCAGCGCCGCGCGCCTGGTGCGTCCGGGCGGCCGCCTGGTGTATGGCACCTGCAGCTTCCTGGAAGAAGAGAACGATGAAGTCATCGCCGACTTCCTGGCCTCGCATCCCGACTTCACGCTGCGCCCCATGAGCGAAGTGCTGGCCGAGCAGAAGATTGCGCTGGATACCGGCGACTATCTGAAACTGCTGCCGCACCAGCACCAGACTGACGGTTTCTTCGCGGCCGTCCTGGAGCGCCGCGCCGCTGCATGATGCGCCGGCGCTTGCTGCCTTGCCTGGCCGCCAGCCTGCTGGCAGCGGCCGCCCCTGGCCTGCAGGCCAGGGAGGCGCTGCCGCCCCCGCCGGTGATGGCAGCGCAGGGTACGGTGCAAACCGCCTTTGCGCCCTGGGATGACATCGAAGCGCTGATCGTCGGCCAGCTTCACTCTGCGCAGCGCCAGATCCTGATGCAAGCCTATCTGCTCACCAGCCGTCCGATTACGGATGAATTGGTAGCGGCCCGCAAGCGCGGCATCGATGTGCGCGTGCTGATGGATGCCGGCCAGCTCGACAAGAATTCCGAAGACCGCCTGCGCCAGCTGCGCGCGGCCGGCATTCCGGTCTGGCTGGAAACCGATTACCGCAATGCCCACAACAAGGTCATCATCATCGATGCAGCCTTGCCGACGGCCACCGTCATCACGGGCAGCTACAACTTCACCTGGTCGGCCCAGCACAAGAACGCCGAGAACGTGCTCATCCTCGGCAAGAACCCGCCACTGGCTGCACGCTACGCCAGCAACTGGCAGCGCCACCGCCAGGATGCCCAGGCGGCACCCTGATTTGCCCTGATTCTTCACCCGGCCAGCCATGACCGATCATTTCCTTTCCCTCTTCACCGATATCAGCACCGTCGACCTGCTGCGCCAGCTGGTGGTGATTGCACTTTCGCTGGTGGGCGGCATCGGCCTCTCGCGCTGGCTGCGAGCGCGTTTCGTGCTGCCGGGCGATGGCGAGGCGCAGTCGCTGGTCATGCAAATCGGCGTCAAGAGCTTCGCCCGCGTGCTCTCGCCGCTGCTGGCCCTGGGCCTGTTGACGGGAGCCTATTACATTCTCAAGCGCGGCCACCATGCCGTCACGCTCTGGGAAATCATGTTCCCCCTGACCATCGCCCAGGTGGCGATGCGTTTCGTTTTCTACGTATTGCGCGGCATCTTCGTGAAGGATGCGACCGTGGGCGCGCTGCTGCACCTGTCGGAAAAGGTCATCGCGCTGCTGGTCTGGCTGTGCGTGGTGCTGTGGATTACCGGCCTGTGGCCGGATTTCGTCGACTATCTGGATACCACCACCTTCCCGCTGGCGCGCCACAAGGTGTCCCTGTTGACGATGTTGCAAGGTGCGGCCTCGGTGCTGGTGACGCTCATCATTGCCCTGTGGATAGGCACGGTGGTGGAAAACCGCCTCATGAAGTTCAGCGGCATGCATTCCTCCCTGCGCACGGTGGTGGCGCGCATGATGCGGGCCTTGCTGATCCTGATCGCCTTCCTGGTCAGCCTGTCGCTGGTCGGCATCGACCTGACGGTGCTGTCTGTCTTCGGTGGTGCGCTGGGCGTGGGTATCGGCCTGGGTTTGCAGAAGATTGCCAGCAGCTATGTCTCCGGCTTCGTGATCCTGCTGGAGCGCAGCATGGTCATCGGCGACATGGTTGCCGTGGATAAATATTTCGGCAAGGTCACCCAGATCAATACCCGCTACACCATCCTGGAAGGGCTGGACGGGATCGAATCGGTGTTGCCCAATGAACTATTTGTCTCCAATCCGGTACAGAACTATTCCTTGACCCATCGCATTGTACGTTTGGCTACACAGCTTACAATTCTGTACCAGGACGATGTGGAAACGGTCTTGTCCATCATGGAACAGGCCGCACTTGGGGTACAAAGGGTCTCCCAGCACACCGCTCCGCAAGCCTTGCTGATCAAGATCGGCGCCGACGGCTTGGAGCTGGAACTGGGATTCTGGATCACCGACCCGGAAAATGGACGGCTCAATGTGCTGTCCGACGTCAATCGCGCCATCTGGGCTGCCTTCAAGCAACACGGCATCCAAGTGGCCCATCCCAAGCGCGACATCCGGATTATGGATGAGCGCAGCTTCCGCCAAAGTACGCGCCAGGAAATTCCTGATGTCCCAGAGGCACAGAATTCGCGTACAATGCCGGACAATTAAAAGAAAATAAAACCATTTTCACGGAACAAGTAATAATCCTGTTTTGTAGTCCGATAGTTGTTTTCTATTTGGAGTTGTACTGATGACCCTTGATGCGATCCTCGACTTTGTTGCCAACGGCCTGCTGCACGCGTCCGGTTGGCAGATTGTCATTTACACACTGGTGATGACCCACATCACCATCGTGGGCGTGACTCTCTACCTGCATCGTTGCCAGGCGCATCGCGCGCTCGAACTGCACGCGATCCCCAGCCACTTCTTCCGTCTCTGGCTGTGGATGACCACCGGCATGGTGACCAAGGAATGGGCCGCCATCCACCGCAAGCACCACGCCAAGTGCGAGACCGAAGAAGATCCGCACAGCCCGCAGACCCGCGGCATCAACAAGGTGATGTGGCAGGGTGCCGAGCTGTACCGCAGCGAGTCCAAGAACGCCGAGACCATGGAGAAGTTCGGTCACGGCACCCCGGATGACTGGATTGAACACAACATCTACAGCAAGTACGGCTGGCAGGGTGTGGGCATCATGCTGATCATCGACGTGCTGCTGTTCGGTGCCATCGGTCTGACCGTGTGGGCGGTGCAGATGGCCTGGATCCCTTTCTGGGCGGCTGGCGTGGTCAACGGCCTGGGCCACTTCTGGGGCTATCGCAACTACGATTGCAATGATGCAGCGACCAACCTGTTCCCGATCGGCATCATCATCGGCGGCGAGGAAATGCACAACAACCACCACACCTTCGGCACCTCGGCCAAGTTCTCGGCCAAGTGGTATGAATTTGACATCGGCTGGATGTACATCCGCATCCTGGAGACCTTCGGCCTGGCCAAGGTCAAGAAGGTGGCACCGGTGCCCAAGTTCGACAGCCAGAAATCGGTGATCGACTTCGATACCCTGCAGTCCGTGATCGCCAACCGTTATGACGTGACTGCCAAGTACGCCCGTTCGCTCAAGAGCGCCTGGAAGGACGAACTGGATCACCTGATCGAGAAGGCCCAGCTGGAATCGCGCTTCCTGAAGTCTTCCAAGAAGCTGCTGCAGCGTGAGCCGACCCGTCTGGAAGATGGCCAGAAGCAGCAACTGTCGGAACTGTTCGCCCACAGCAAGGCCCTGCAGACCATGCACGAAATGCGCATCGAACTGAGCGCCATCTGGGAGCGTTCGCACTCGACCCGCGAACAGCTGCTGCAACAACTGCAGGACTGGTGCACCCGCGCCGAGGCATCCGGCGTGAAGGCCTTGCGTGACTTCGCCCTGCGCCTGCGCAGCTACGCCTGATCGGCTTTGACCAGGCCGCTGCTCCGGGGTAAAAGCCGGTAGTGAAGGAAAAGCATGAAAAAATCCCCGCAGAGCGATCTGCGGGGATTTTTTTCGTCATCGGCCAGTACGGGCCTGAAGGTTTTTGTCAAAAACCGAAACGGGAGGGGAGGGCTGCGGTGCACAGCGGGATGACCGGCGCAATGCGTTCAAAGTGAGCAGGCAATAAAAAACCCGCAGAGTAGTCTGCGGGTTCTTCATCGGGAGACCGGGATCAATTACTTGATCTTGGTTTCCTTGTATTCGACGTGCTTGCGCGCCTTGGGATCGAACTTCATGATGCTGATCTTTTCGGGCGTAGTACGCTTGTTCTTGGTGGTGGTGTAGAAGTGACCAGTACCTGCGGTCGACTCCAGTTTGATTTTGTCGCGGCCGGATTTCGCCATGATAGATTTCCTTTACTCTGCTAATTAGACTTTTTCGCCACGAGCACGCAGATCGGCCAGAACGGCATCGATGCCGATCTTGTCGATCACGCGCAGGCCGGCGTTGGACAAACGCAGCGAAACCCAGCGGTTCTCGGATTCGACGAAAATGCGGCGGTTCTGCAGGTTGGGCAGAAAACGACGCTTGGTCTTGTTGTTTGCATGGGAAACGTTGTTGCCGACCATCGGCCCCTTCCCGGTGACTTGGCAGACACGTGCCATGTGAGACTCCTTAAAAATTTCCGAATTTGGGAAAAACGAGAGTATATGGAAAAAACTCTGCTTTTTCAATGACTTGCGAAAAACAATTGTGTCTTGATGTGGCTCATTGATTTAACAATTGAAGAAACATTGTTTTTCCGCTGTCACCCTCAATGGCGCAATCCCAGTCCTGTAAAGGCTTTGCGGCCGATCTGGCTGGTTACGGTTCACACCTTGCCATGGTCGGCAAAGGAATACAGGCGTGTTCCGGCCACCACGATGTGGTCCAGCAATTCCACTTCGATGAGCTCCAGGGCTTGCTTGAGTGTCTTGGTCAGGCGCAGATCGGAGTCACTGGGCCGCGGGTCGCCTGAAGGGTGGTTGTGGGCCACGATGACCGAAGCGGCGTTGTAACGCAGCGCCATCTTGACCACTTCCCGGGGATGGACCGTGGTCTGATTCAGCGAGCCCCTGAACAATTCTTCCGTCCCGAGCAGGTTGTTGCGCATGTTCAGGAAGAGGGCGACGAAACATTCATGTTCCTTGCCGAAGAAGGTCAGCTTCAGGTATTCGCCCACGACGCGCGTGGAATTGAGGGCCGATGCCTGCTTCAGGTCGCTGTGGATGGCGCGCTTGGCCAACTCCAGAGAGGCCGATAGCTGGGCGCATTTGGCCGGGCCGAGGCCGTTGCCCAGACTGGGATCGCGCTGAACGGCCTTGCACAGGCCCTCGAGCGAGCCGAAGCGGTGCAGCAGATCCATGGCCAGTTCCATGACGCTCTTGCCCGGCGTGCCCACGCGCAGAAAGATGGCCAGCAATTCCGCATCGGAGAGGCAGGCCGGGCCCAGCTCCAACAGACGTTCGCGTGGCCGCTGTGCGGCGGGCCAATCGACAATGGACATGGTCATGAGATGAATCTCCTTTCATATTGCGTTCGAGAGGAAAGACGGCAGCCGGTCCCGCAGCAACCGTCCAACAGAAGCCCGGCACCGCCGCAGTGCGCTTGCGCCGCCGCAAGGAAGTCTCCGATGCGCCCGCCGCCAGCGCAGCCGGATGCAGCTGACAGCGGCAGAGCGGGCCAACGTGGCTTACAATAGCGGGCTCTTGTGCACCTTCCCGCTTCCAAGCCCGTTCCCAGCCATGTCCAGCCCAACCGTCCCCGTCGTCACCGAAAACGCCTATCTCACCTTGCATTACCGCCTGGCCTCGCTGGACGGCGAAGACATCGTCAGCACCTTCAACGAAAATCCGGCCACCCTGCAGTTCGGCCAGGGCCAGCTGGCTCCCTTCCTCGAAGCCTGCCTGCTGGGCCTGCCCGAAGGCACGCAGCAGACCTTTGAACTGAGCCCGGCCCAGGCTTTCGGTGAGCGCAGCGAAGAGCTGATCCAGCGCATCTCGCGTGCCACGCTGGAAGAAAACTCGTCCATGGATGAGGACTATCGCGTCGGTGACCTGGTCGACTTCGCCGCCCCCGGTGGCGGCCGCTTCGCCGGCATCCTGCGAGCGATCGATGATGATGGCGCAATTTTCGACTTCAATCACCCGCTGGCCGGGCAAACGCTGAAGTTCGAAGTAAAAATCATCGGAATCCTGTAAGAGCCTCGTCATTTGGCGAGTTGGCCCTCGCAATGTTTTGAAGAATCAAGGAAATGACCATGACCATGGAACAAGCCGAATCTGAAATCCTGCTGGCCCAGCCCCGTGGTTTCTGTGCGGGCGTGGACCGCGCCATCGAAATCGTTGAACGTGCGCTGGCGCAGTTCGGCGCACCCATCTACGTGCGCCATGAAATCGTGCACAACGCCTATGTGGTCAACGACCTGCGGGCCAAGGGCGCGGTCTTCATCGAGGAGCTGGCCGACGTGCCGGCCGGCAATACGGTCATCTTCTCGGCCCACGGCGTGTCCAAGGCGATCCAGGCCGAGGCGGCCGAGCGCGGCCTGACGGTGTTCGAT
>NZ_DBIC01000284.1:0-6613 GCF_002296545.1 Herbaspirillum sp. UBA812
CAACCAGGACAACCGCGAACACGACATCTTCGACAGCGACGACTACCTGCAATATCACGGCGGCATGATCGCCACCATTCGCGCCTTGTCCGGCCAGCAGCCGCGCCACTATTTCGGTGACAGCCACGACCCGCAGCGCGCTGCAGTGCGCGACCTGAAGGAAGAAACCCTGCGCGTCTTCCGCGCCCGCGTGGTCAATCCCAAGTGGCTGGCCAGCATCCGCCGCCATGGCTACAAGGGCGGCCTCGAATTGACGGCCACCGTCGATTACCTGTTCGGCTACGATGCCACCGCGCAAGTGATGGAAGACTGGATGTACCAGCAACTGGCCGAGACCTATGGTTTCGATCCGGCCATGCGCGAGTTCCTGGAGCAGGCCAACCCCTGGGCCCAGAACGCCATCGCCGAGCGCCTGCTGGAAGCCGCCAGCCGTGGCATGTGGCAGACACCTGCAGTACAGACCATCGAACAGTTGCGCTCACTGTACCTGCACAGTGAAGCCCTGCTGGAAGCACGCGGTGAAACCGTGCGCGGCAGTGAACACACCAAGGACATGCAATGACGGCGTTCAATGCCTATCCCTTCGCGGCCATTGTCGGCCAGCCGCTGCTGAAGCAGGCGCTGCTGCTGTGTGCGGTTGACCCCGGCATCGGTGGCGTGCTGGTGCGCGGCGACAAGGGCACGGCCAAGAGTACCGCTGCCCGTGGGCTGACCCAGGTACTGCCACCGATCATCCTGAGCGAGGGCTGCGCTTTCCATTGCGCGCCAGGCCATCCGGCCAGTGCCTGTACAGTTTGCAATACAGACCCGGTACAGCGCCAGGACACCGTACCCTTCGTGACCTTGCCACTTGGCGCCACCGAAGACCGCGTGCTCGGTTCGCTCGACCTGCAGCAGGCGCTCCAAGGTGGCCAGCGCGCGTTCCAGCCCGGCCTGCTGGCAGCGGCCCATCGCGGCATCCTCTACATCGATGAAGTCAATTTGCTGGCCGACCACTTGGTCGATGTGCTGCTGGATGTGGCCGCCATGGGCGTCAATTCAGTGCAGCGCGAGGGCATCTCCGTCAGCCATCCGGCGCGCTTCACGCTGATCGGCACCATGAATCTGGAAGAGGGCGATCTGCGGCCGCAATTGCTGGACCGCTTCGGGCTCATGGTGGAAGTGAGCGCACCGACCGACAAGACCGTGCGCGCCGAGGTGGTACGTCGCCGCATTGCCTTCGAGACCGATCCCGCCGCCTTTGCGCAGCGCTGGCAGCCGCAGCAGGACGCCTTGCTTGCGCAGTTGGCCGAGGCCCAGCGCCTGCTGCCGGACGTGGTGCTGGACGATGCCATGCTGGAGCTGATCAGCCATCTCTGCTGCGAGTTCGAGGTGGCCAGCCTGCGGGCCGACATCGTCATGCACAAGACCGCCCGCGCCATCGCCGCCCTGCAAGCCCGCACCCGGGTCACGCCCGACGACGTACGTGAGGCCGCCTTGCTGGTGCTGCCGCATCGCCGCCGCCGCAAGCCCTTCGAGCAGACCGGCATGGACGAGGACAAGCTGGATGACCTGGTCGACCAGGCGCGCCAGCCCGAGCCGCCGCAGCCGCAGACTGAACATGGCGATACCCGGGGCGAAGATGCGGCAGAGACGCCTCCCTCCGATGAGCCGCAGCAGGAACAGGAGCAGGAAGGCGAGGGCGGACAACAGACCTTCGCCGTTGCCGCAGCGGGTACGGTCCGCAGAATCAGCGTGGCTGCGACGCCGCAAGCCGCCGCCAATGCAGCCAGCGGCCGCCGCAGCGCGGTCGCCGATGCCAACCGGGGCAACGCCGTGCGCGCCGTGCCCGATGCGAATCCTGACCGCCTGGCCATCGGTGCTACCCTGCGCAGTGCCGCCGTGCGCGGCGCACTGGCGGGCGAGACGGACGGGCCCCTCACCGTCACGCGCGACGACCTGCATCGCCAGGTCCGCAGCGGACGGGGGGCCAACCTGATCGTCTTCGTGGTCGATGCTTCCGGCTCCATGGCCGCACAACGGCGTATGGAAGCGGTCAAGGGCGCGGTGCTTGCGCTGCTGACCGATGCTTATCAGCGCCGCGATCAACTGGCCGTGATCGCCTTCCGTGGCGAGCAGGCACAATTGCTGCTGGCCCCGACGCGCAGCGCCGATCTGGCCGAGCAGGGCTTGCGCGAGCTGCCGACCGGCGGCCGCACGCCGTTGCCGCATGCGCTGCAACTGGCGGCGCAAGTGCTGCAGCAAGCCGCCCAACAAAGCGCGCAGGAAGCACCGCCGCTGCTGGTGATCCTCTCCGACGGCAAGGCCAACGTCAGCCTGCCCGGCAGCAGCGGCGACCCCTGGACCGAAACCCTGCAAGCTGCACAGACGCTGGCCGCACAGGGCGTACCAGCCCTGGTGCTGGACACCGAAGCCGGTTACCTGCGCCTGGGCCGTGCGGCCCAGTTGGCCGAGGCGCTGGGTGCGCCTTGCCTGACCCTCGAACAATTGACCGGCGACGCCCTGGCGTTGACCGTGCGCGCGCAACTGGGCGCGCGCTGAACAAGGAAAACACATGATCATCTGCATCGGCGCCGGACCCGGCGACCATTCCTACCTGACGATGCGCGGCGCGGAACTGATCCGCAATGCTGACGTGGTGGCCGGCTTCAATGCCGTGGTCGATGTGGTCAAGGACCTCATCCCCGCCAGCGCGCAGGTCGTGCTGATGGGTTATCGCGACCAGGTTGCCAAACTCGACGAAGTCGCTGCCCTGCATCACGCGGGCAAGCGCTGCGTGGTGGTCTTCATGGGCGATATCCATTTCAGCGGTTTCCAGTACCTGGAGCGCGTGGAGCGTGCCTGCGGCCACCGCGTGGAAACCCTGCCGGGCATTTCCTCGGCGCAGATCCTCGCTTCCAAGGCGCGGGTGTGCTTTGATGAAACGACCTTCATCACCTTCCATCGGCGCGGCGATCTGGAGCCCTTCAAGCGCCATCTGGTGAACGTGTTGAACGATGGACGCAATGCCATCGTCATCCCTTGTCCGTGGGATGCGGCGCGCTCCTTCATGCCGCGTCACATTGCGACTTATCTGCTGCAGCAGGGCGTCAATCCCGACCATCCCACGGAGGTATGGGAAAACCTGACCCGGGGCGATGCCGAGTGGCACGGCAAGCTCGCCGATTGTGCTGACAAGGAATTCAGCGACATGAGCATCATGCTCATCCGCACCTTGACGCCCATGGACAGCCAGATTGAACCGCCGCCGGAGAAGGTGGCAGCGGGAGCCCCGGCATGAGCGCCACGCGCCAATCGGCCGTCGTGATCGCCGGCCACGGCAGCCGCGATCCCGATGCCCTGCGGGAATTCGAGGCACTGGTCGCACTGGTGCGGGATCGCGCCGAGGGCCGCATCGTGCGCCATGGCTATCTGGAATTTGCGGCCCCCACGATCTCGGAAGCGGCCGCCGCCTGCGTGGCCGACGGCGCCACCGAAGTGGCGGTGGTGCCCGGCGTGCTGCTGGGCGCGCGCCACGCCAAGAACGACATGCCGGCCGAACTGCTGGCACTGGCCCGCGATTATCCGCAGGTCGATTTCCATTTCGGCGCGCCCATGGACCTGCACCCGCTGCTGCTGCAACTGGTGCAGCAGCGCGTGGTGGAAGCCGAAGCCGGTTCTGAAGAAATCATCCATCGCCAGGATGCCTGCCTTGTGCTGGTCGGCCGTGGTACCACCGACCCGGACGCCAATGGCGAGATCGCCAAGCTGGCGCGCATGGTGCAGGAGGGCATGGGTTTTGGTGGCGTCAAGGTCTGTTTCTCGGGCACGGCCACGCCGCTGGTGCGGGACGGCTTGTCCCAGGCCGCTGGCGAAGGCTGGCAGCGTCTGGTGGTGTTGCCGTTCTTCCTCTTCGATGGCGTGCTGGTCAAGCGTATCTACGCTGCTGCCGATGAACTGGCACAGCGCGAGCGAGGCGTGGAAGTGCTCAAGGCCGCCTATCTGGGCGTGCATGCGCACGTGGCCGATGTGATGCTGGAACGCGCGCGTGATGCCGCTGAAGGCCGTGCCGCCATGAACTGCACGCTCTGCAAGTACCGGGTGCAGATCGTCGGCTTCGAGCAGCAGGTCGGCGAGCCGCAGCGCGCGCATCACCTGCAGGTGCGCGATCTGTCCGCGCGCGAGCAGCTGGCGCAGGCCACGGCAGGCACGGCCCCTTACGTGCCCCATCCCATCGAAGCGGAAAGCATGGAGATCATCCAGGCCGGACGCGACTGGAGCGGCTTCCCGCCCGATCACCTGACGGTCTTGCAGCGCCTGGTCCACACCAGCGGCGATTTCGCCGTGGCTGATGAAATCTATTTTTCCGCCGGTGCCGTACAGGCCGGCATGAAGGCCTTGCTGCGCACCAAGCGGGTAGTAACGGATGTGACCATGGTGCAGACCGGTCTCAAGCGCGCCGTGCTGGAACAGCTGGGCGTGGAAACCTGGTGCGGCGTGCACGATCCCGAATCGCACCTGATGGCGCAGAACCTGGGCATGACCCGCTCGGCCGCCGGTATCCGGCGTGCCTGGCAAAAGTTTGGCAACGACATGGTACTGGCCATCGGTGATGCGCCCACGGCCATCACCGAGGCAGTGCGCCTGATCCGCGACCATGGCTGGCGGCCGCAACTGGTGATCGGCTTGCCGGTCGGCTTTGTCGGCACGCGCGAGAGCAAGGATGAACTGCGCCGCTGCCTGCAGGTGCCGCGCATCACCAACAGCGGCACGCGCGGCGGCTCGCCCTGGGCGGCCAGCGTGGTCAATGCGCTGATGATCGATGCCATCGCCTGGCTGGTCGCGCAGGAAGCGCAGAGCGAAGGCGTGCAGTGAACGAGGCCAGCGGCGAGCTGCAGCGTGCCGAGTACGACCTGTCCGTGCTGGCGCCCAATGGCCTGCGGCGCGGACGCAGTACCGGCAGTTGCGCCACCGCTGCGGTGCGTGCGGCCTTGTACCGCCTGCTGGCGGGCATGACGGTGCAGCAGACCGAAGTGAGTCTGCCGGATGGCTTGCATTACCTGAGTGTGCCGATCCAGTCCGTGAGCATGATCGATGCCGATACCGCGCAGGCGGAAGTGCTCAAGGACGGTGGCGATGATCCCGACAATACGCACGGCGCGACCATTGTGGCGCAGGTGCGGCGCAATGCCGGGGGCGAGATCCGCTTCTTCGCGGGCGAGGGCGTCGGCACGGCCACCATGCCCGGCCTGCGCGTAGCGGTCGGTGAGCCGGCCATCAACCCGGTGCCGCGTGCCATGATGCGCGCGGCCGTGGCGGAGGTGCTGGCGGAGCTGCCGCCTGAGGCAAGCTCTTGCGGATTCGACCTCACCATCGGCTGTCGCGAAGGTCTCTCGATTGCGCCCAAGACTTTCAATCCCAAGCTGGGCATCGTCGGCGGCATTTCCATCCTGGGCACCTCGGGCATTGTGGAACCGATGTCGATGGCCTCGTGGATCGCCTCCATCGAGGTCTACATCCGCGTAGCCCTGGCCGCCTGTGCGCCGGGCGATGCGGTGGCCTACCTGCCGGGCAAGATCGGCCGTGTCTTCGTGGCACAGACGCTGGGCCTGCCCGACAAGCGCAGCGTGCAGATCGCCAATTTCCTCGGCGATGCGCTGGACTTCACGCAAAAGGCACTGGCCGAAGAGGGCCGCACGCTGCCGCTGCTGTGGCTGGCGGGGCATCCGGGCAAACTGGCCAAGGTGCTGGATGGGGTGTGGGATACGCACTCCAGCAAGAGCAACATGGCCATGCAGGGCGTGGCCCGCGTGGCCGAAGAAATGAACGCGGCGGGGCAGGGCGTCTGCTTTGACGCCGCCCTGCTGCAGCAGATGAAGGAAGCCAATACGGTGGAAGCAATCATAGAACTGGTGCGCCAGCAGGATGCCGCGTTGTCGCGCCGCCTCTGGTGCGAGATCGAAGCCCGCATTGCGGCGCTCACCCAGGCGCGCGTGCCGGCGGTTGAACGCATCGTGGTGCGGCTGTTCGATCTGGACGGACGGCAACTGGGAGAGGGCGCATGAGCGGGCGTCTCACGGGGATCGGTGTCGGTCCCGGTCCGGCCGGCTATCTGCCGCTGGCGGCGCTCACAGCGCTGCGGTCGGCCGATGTGATCTACATTCCGCGTGCGCGTGGCGCGGACTTGTCGGTGGCCCTGCAATGCCTGGAAGGCGTGGAGTTCGACCGCAGCCGCCTGTGCGAAATCGAATTCAACATGGATCCGGATCGCCAGGTCCTGCAGGAACATTACGCGCAACTGGGCCAGCAACTGGCGGCGCAACTGCGTGAGGGCCTGCAGGTGGTGTATCTCACCATCGGTGATGCGCTGACCTATTCGACCTACGGCTATGTGCTGGCGGCGGTGCGTGACCTGTATCCCGAGTGTGATTGCGTGACGCTGCCCGGCATCACCAGCTACGCCGCAGCCGCAGCCGCGCTGGAATGGCCACTGGGGGTGGGCAAGGAGCGCACGTTGATCCTCCCTTGTCCGGAAGACGCCGCCACCTTGCGCGCCGAGATCGAAGGCCATGACATCGTCGTGCTGATGAAAGTCGGCGCGCGCCTGCCCTGGGTGCTGGCCTTGCTGCGCGAG
>NZ_DBIC01000391.1:0-4651 GCF_002296545.1 Herbaspirillum sp. UBA812
TCCAGCTGAGCTACAGCCGCGAAAAACAAAATTATAGCAGCATGTTTTCCCGTTTGGGAAGGCCCTTTTTGAAATTTTTTTGCCTGACGAGAAATTCGGCCTTTCTTCTCTCTTCATCCCATGGGTCCTGAACGCCACGGCAACCGAACGCCAACGGCGCATCTACGCTATTGATGCAGGATAGATGACCAGCCGGTCCCTCACAGCTATTATGAAGGAATATTCACCACCGTTGACCTGATTCGCCCCGAATGTCCGATCCAGCTGCCCCCGCCCTGTCCGCCGCTTTTCGCATACGTGAAGAAGAACGCACGCGCATTGCCCGCGACCTGCATGATGAGCTGGGCGCGCAGCTGACCGGCATCGGCATGGCGCTGGGCCAGTTGCGGGAACAGCTGGCCTTGGAGCGCCATGCCGCCCTGCCCCAAGCCGACTACGCGGCGCAATTGCTGGCGCAGGCACGCGAAGGCATGGAGCGCATCATTGACGATCTGCATCCGCCCATCGTCGAGTTCGGCCTGGCCGATGCCCTGCGCTGGCAGTGCCGCCACTTCAGCCGACAGAGCGGAGTGGATTGCCTGTTCCTGGCCACGGATCAGCTGGCAGTACAGGACGACTTCCTGGTACTGAGCCTGCTGCGCATCCTGCGGGAGGCACTCAACAATATTGCGAGACACGCTGCCGCCAGTCAGGTCGAGGTTCGCGTGAAGCAGACCGGCGACAGCCTGCATCTGCACATCGACGACAACGGCCGTGGCTTCGACCCCGCCGCTACCGGGCGCGATGGCAGGCGCGGCCATGGCCTGGCCAACATGCGCCAGCGTGCCGCAGCCCTGGGCGGCAGCGCCGCATGGGAGGCGCGCGCCGGACATGGTTCTCGCGTACATATCTGCATACCTGTCGCACACTGAATGAACGCTATAGAATACGCCCTCGCCTTCAGCAGCATGCAACAAGGCTTCCAGAGGAGTGTCGCCGTCCGCCCATGAGCAAGAAATCCACCGCCGCCATCAAGGTCCTGATCGCCGACGACCACGCCATCGTGCGCGAAGGCCTGCGCCAGATCTGCGCCGGCAGCAAGGACATCGTCGTGGCCGGCAATGCCGCCAACGGGCTGGAGGCCATCAAGCTGGCCCGCGAAGGCAATGGCGATGTCATGTTGCTGGACATCGTGCTGCCCGACCGCAGCGGTATCGATATCCTCAAGCAGATCCGCAAGGAACAGCCGGACCTGCCGGTGCTGATCCTGTCCATCCATCGCGAAGACCAGTACGCGATCCGCTCGCTCAAGGCGGGGGCCGCCGGTTTCCTGAACAAGCAGGCCAGCCCGGGTGAGCTGCTGGCCGCCATCCGCCAGGCGGCCGCCGGACGCAAGTACGTGAGCCCCTCGCTGGCGCAGGAACTGGCCAACCAGATCGGCTTCGACCACGACACCCCGCTGCATGAAACCCTCTCCGACCGGGAATACCAGACCATGGTCATGATCGCCTCCGGCAAGACCGTCAGCGACATCGCCAGCGAACTGCTGCTGTCGGTCAAGACCATCAGCATGTATCGCTCGCGCGTGCTGGCCAAGATGAAGATGCGCCACAACGCCGAACTCACCCACTACGCACTCAAGAACAATCTGGTCGAGTAAGCCGCCGCCACGCTCCCGTCACGCGGGAAGCGCTGGCTTCCCAGTTGGAAAGGGGCTTTTCTCCTCCTATTAAATGCATCCAGAGAACAGGCGCTGACGTACAATTAGTTGTCATTTTTGCCTCTCCCTTTCGGGCGAGCGGCAACGGACTGCAACTGAGGGGGGAGACCAGGCTGCGTCCGCACGATGATCGGGGTGGAAGGCCGTGCTCAAGCAATGCCTGCCCGCGCCGATACCGTAGGAAATTCCCCGTGGCACACAGACAATCACACCAACAATACAGTCACCAGCCGGCATGTCCAAGAAACCGACCACGCTCACGCCCGTCGAGATCGCCCGAGAAGCTTTCCAGAGGCTTGGGGCGCGTCGCATCTCGCCTACCCCGGATGCCTATCGCATCGCCTACGAGGAAATCCAGGGGGGTATGCCCGGCGTGACGGCCGAGTCGGTACTGAGCACCTTCGCCACCAAGCTCTCGCGCCAGCCAGGGGAAAACGGCTTGCTGGGCACGCGCCTGGTGCGCGCCCGTGAGAATGGCGACTGGACCGAGTTCGAGCGCCAGCTGATCGAGTTCGCTGACGCCAACTGGCAGAGCCGACCCATCGTACCGGCCAAACCGGCCGTGCCGCATGGTGAACTGGTGCCGATCGACCTGGAACGGCAATTCATCCGCGACAGCATCAAGGAGAAGATGCTGCGCGAAATGCTGGCGCGCATCCTGGTCTTCAACCTGCCCTCGCTGCTCTCGACCGCACCGGAACTGGCCAACGAGTCGCGCAACAGCGGCCAGGATCTCAAAATGGCGTTCTCCGAGCAGGCGATGAACGAGATCATCACCCGCGTCAAGCAGCTGAGCTTCCAGATCGAGCTCAAGACCGACGACATGGCCCAGCAGCAGGAATTGCTGATGCGCCTGTTCCAGCTGCTGCTGGAAAACATCAACGGGCTACTGGAACAAGGCTCCTGGCTGTCGAGCCAGATTGAAACCGTGCAAAGCCTGATCGCCGGTCCGCTCAGCAATACCTCGCTGGCCGATGCCACCAAGAACCTCAAGGAAGTGATCTACAAGCAGGGCCTGCTGAAGAACACGCTGTCCGAGGAAAAAGTGGTGGTCAAGAACATGATGCTGACCTTCGTGGACCGGCTCTCGGCCATGGTCTCCACCACCGACAACTACCAGCGCACCATTCGCGGCTTCTCGCAGCAGATCAGCCAGGCCGGCAACATCGCCGATCTGAACAGCGTGCTCAGCGAAATCATGACCGAGACGCAGAAGGCCCAGGAAGAAGCCACCCGCTCGCGCGACGCCATGGTCGATGCGCGCCAGGAAGTGGAAAAAGCCGAAGAACGTATCCAGGCGCTGGAACAGCAATTGCAGCAGATGGGTGAACTGGTGCGCGAAGACCAGTTGACGGGCAGCCTCAACCGGCGCGGCATGGATGAATCCCTGGATCGCGAGATCGCCAACGCCCTGCGCCGCGAAACGCCACTGTGCGTGGCCTTGCTGGACCTGGATGATTTCAAGCGCATCAATGACACGCATGGTCACGCCACCGGCGACGAAGTGCTGGTGCACCTGGTGCAGGTGATCCGGGAAACCTTGCGCAAGCTGGATGTGATTGCGCGTTTCGGCGGCGAGGAGTTCGTCATCCTCATGCCGGAGACCAGCCCGCAGGACGCGGTGCAGATCATCACCCGCGTGCAGCGCGAACTGACCAAGCGCATCTTCATGCACGAAAGCCAGCGCCTGCTGATTACCTTCAGTGCCGGCGTGTCGGTCTATCACCCCGGCGAGAGCCAGGCCGAATTGCTCAAGCGCACCGACGTGGCGCTGTACAAGGCCAAGAATGCCGGCAAGAACCGCATCGTCTTTGCCGATCCGCCCGCGGACGCTCCCAGCCTGCCATCCCCGGACTGAACGGATCCGGTGCCGGCGCTTCAGCGCCGCATGTCCGCCAGCGCACGCTGCCAGCTGCGCCAGCCGGCCATCGCCATCAGCACGAACAGTGCGTACAGGATGGCGGTGAGCGTCAGGTGCTTGTAGAGATATAGGCCGACGTAGAGCACGTCCACCGCGATCCAGACCAGCCAGTTTTCCAGCTTCTTGCGCGACAACAGGAACTGCCCGACCAGGCTGCCCGCCGTGAGGAAGCCATCCATATGCGGCACATCGGTGTCGGTATAACGCTGCAGGAACCAGGACAGCAGCAGCCACCCGCCCAGCCAGGAGACTGCCATGACTGCCCAGCCACGCGAGGCCAACTGCGACACCTGCAAGGCCTGGTGCTGGTCGCCGCCGCGCAGCCACTGCGTCCAGCCCCATACTGACACTGCCACGAAGACGAACTGCAAGCCGGCATCGCCATAGAGGCGCGCATCGGCGAAGACGGCCGCGTACAACAGCGAAGAGAGAATCGAAAACAGCCACGCCCAGTGATTCTGGCGGATATTGAGCCAGACCGTGATCACGGCCAGCGCGAAGGAGACCAGTTCCAGCGGCGTGGTGCTCAGGCCAAGCCACACCAGCGGGGTATCAGGACGCATGTGAAGGAAAAAACTGCAGGTGCTCAGCGCGTGGCGACACGGCCACCGGCGGCGGGCGCATTGGCCGGCACGGAGACACTGTTGGGCTGCCCGGAACCAGGCATGTAGGGATTCGGATTGACGGCTGCCGCAGGCTTGCCGGAGCTGCCATCGAGCAGCTGAATGAAGATTTCGTTCTGGCGGATCATGCCCAGCTCAAAGCGTGCACGTTCCTCGACGGCCCCCTTGGACTGCTTCAGGTCGTCCACTTCAGAGGACAGCTTGGCGTTGCGTTCCTTGAGTTCGTCGTTCTTCTTGTGTGCCAGTTGAACCTGGCGGTCGAGCTCCCAGACCTTGAACCAGCCACCCTTCCCCAGCCAAAGAGGATACTGGATCACGACCAGCAGGAAGGACAGGCAAAGGATGATCAGGCGCATAGCCGGGAGCTCTCGATGCGGTGCCTGCCTTCAGGGTCGGCACCGCAAGCTT
>NZ_DBIC01000275.1:0-12029 GCF_002296545.1 Herbaspirillum sp. UBA812
CAGCGAACGCGCGGTGTGGGCGGCCTTCATGCTGGGCCGTCTGCACGCCATTGAGGAGCGGCGTGCCGAGGCGATTGCCAGTTTCACCAAGGCACGCGCGCTGGCCGTCTCCGGCGCACCTGATCCGCTGGGACTGGCCGTGGCCAGTTACGGCGAGCAGGCGCGGCTGATGCTGTCGGGGCAGAGCGGTCCCTGCAACTGGTCCGATTTCAATGAAGGGCGGGATTGCGGCGAGACCATCCCGCCGGCCGATTTCAAGCAGGCGATCCGCTTGTATGCAGAGCAGGCGGCACGCGGGTCAACCAACGCGCAGGATTCGCTGACGGCGCTGGCCGCATGGAGCCTGGGACACGCCGACATCAGCGCGGCGCTGATCGATGACCCGGTCGCACAGCGCCTGCTGGTGGCCTATGCGCTGGCGCGCGTGGGCGACATCGCCGAAGGCAGCGGCAACGGCGACAGCTACTACGATCCGTCCGCGCCCAACAGCGGTTCGTCCGGCTACCCTGATGCGGCGCGCAGTGCCAAGGTCAAGCCCAACAGCGTCCTGGTGACCCTGGTCGATGCCCTCAAGCGGCGCGGCCTGGAAAAGATCGAAGGGGCCGACCGCGTGGCCGCGCTGGCCTATCGCACCGGCCGCTATGACCTCGCTGCCACGCTGGCGAACCGGCAGGAGACCGCCTTGTCCTGGTGGGTGCGCGCCAAGCTGGCGCTGCGCAAGGGGGACACCGCCGCCGCCGTGCAAGCCTACGCGCGCGCTGCGCAGGCATTCCCGCGCAACGATGCCAGCCTTGACCCATCCAATGCCAGCCTGCTCATGGGCGAACAGGGCGTGCTGACGCTCTCGCGCGGGCAGTATGTGGAAGCGCTGGCGCAGTTCCACCAGGCTGCCAGCGACAGCGCGCGCCAGTCACGCGGCGGTTATTACGGCGACTATGCCTACGCCAATGACATGGCTTATGTGGCCGAGCGCGTGCTGACCACCGATGAACTGAAAACCTACGTCGATGCCCATGCCCCAGCCTCGCCCATGCCGGCACCGGAAGCCGTGGCCAAGGCGGTGCAGAAGCAGGGTGGGGGGGCGCAGTCGGTGCGCTGGGTGGCCGTGGGCCTGTCGGCCATCACCGTCGAAGACAACCTGCGCCAGCTGCTGGCGCGGCGCCTGGTGCGCGACGGGCGCGTGGAAGAAGCGCTGCCCTACTTCCCGGACGATCGCGACGAGCGCTTCATCCAGAGCACCTACGATGCCGAGGGACACGAAGTCCCGGCCGGCTGGCGCATGCGCGCCAAGGCGCGCGAGTACGGCCAGGCACTGGACCGTGGCCAGCACGCCTGGCGCGCCAGCAGCCGCGCCCAGGGCTGGTACGAGGCCGCCGTCATTGCGCGGCGCCAGGGCATGGAGATCATGGGCTATGAACAGGGACCGGACTATGCCGTCTACGGCGGCAGCTATCCGGGCGGTGCGGGACGCGGCATGGGCATGTATGGCAACGAGGACAAGCCGCTGCCGGACAACCCGCAAGCCAGAGCCCAGGCCGATCTCCCCGGTCCGCTGGTGACCGACGGCGAGCGCCAGCGCTATGCCGCCACTGAAGCCAAGCCCTACAAGCGTTTCCATTATCGGGATATCGCGGCGGACTACGTCATGAAATCCGCCGATGCCTTGCCCGCGCGCTCGCAAGCCTTCGCGGCGGTGCTGTGCCAAGGGGTGAATTTCGTCTATTACGATCAGCCGCGTGCAGAACAACTCTATCTGCGCTACGTGAAGGAAGGGGCGGCCGTGCCGTTCTCGGCCGACTTCGGCCAGAACTGCGTGGAGCCGGATTTTGCTGCCGCCGCCCGCTTCCCGTACGTACAGGCATGGCGCACCACGCGCCGCTGGGTGGCGCAGCATCGCGCGCTTAGCGCGGCGCTGTTGCTGGCGGCCGTGGCGGGTGCAGGATTCGGTGTGGCGCAATGGCGCCGCCGCCGGCGTGCGGCAAAGACGGTCGCCTGAGTTTCAGTTGACCAGTTCGCGCTTCAATTCGGAGATGAGGGCGGGATGCAGCGAGCCGGCACAGAGAAAAGCCGGCCACTTGCCCTTGACCAGGTCCATCTCGCGCTCATCGCGGCACAGCAGGATCACCGGCACGTCGGCCAGCTGCTCCTGCGCCTTGAGGTAATGCGCCAGGCGCAGGCCGCTCATGCCTTCCATGGCCAGCTGGGCCAGCACCACGTCAGGGCGGTCCAGGGCAATGTGCTCGATGGCGTCATTGCCGCTGCTGGCGATCTGGATGTCGATGTCGTTGATGGCCAGCCATTCGGTCAGCGCACGGCTGACTTCCGGCTGGGGGGTAGCGATCAGGGCGGTCTTGTGCATGAGTGGACTCTCGCGAAGTCATGGGGCAAGCTCATCATGCACTGGCAGCAACATGGCTGCCATCGGGGTTTTCCTGAGGCAAGCTGCCGCGCCCGGATGTATGGACAGCGTGATGCATTGCCTGCAGACAAGCTCAGGTATTGACGATCTCCCCGCCATTGGGATGCAGCACCTGCCCGGTCATGTAGGAGGCGCCTTCGGTGGCGAGAAAGACATAGGCCGGGGCCACCTCATCGGGTTGTCCCGGCCGGCCCAGCGGCACGTTCTTGCCGAAGCTGGCCACTTCTTCCTCACTGAAACTGGCGGGAATCAGGGGCGTCCAGATCGGCCCTGGTGCCACTGCATTGACGTGGATGCCGGCCGGTGCCAGCTGCTGCGACAGCGAACGGGTGAAGGCCACGATGGCGCCCTTGGTGGCGGCATAGTCCACCAGATGCTTGCTGCCGCGATACGCGGTCACCGAGGTGGTGTTGATGATGCGCGCGCCCCGCGTGAGGAAGGGCATGGCTTCCTTGACCAGATAGAACATCGAGAAGATGTTGGTGCGGAAGGTGTGCTCCAACTGCTCGGCCGAGATCTGTTCGATGCTCTGGGCCGGATACTGCTGGGCCGCATTGTTGACCAGCACGTCCAGCCTTCCATAAGCATCCATCACGGACCGCACGGCGCTGCGGCAGAACTCGGGGGAACCGACGTCGCCGGGGATCAGGAGGCAGGGTGCATCCAGGGCCTGGATGTGTTTTTGGGTCAGTCGCGCATCCTCTTCCTCATCGAGATAGACGATGGCCAGCTTTGCTCCTTCGCGCGCATACGCCAGCGCCACGGCACGGCCAATGCCGCTGTCGCCGCCCGTGATGAGGGCGACCTTGCCTGCCAGCCGCCGTCCGGGTTGGCCGGCCGGTGCGGTGTGCGGGCGCGGGTGCATCTCTTGTTCGCTGCCGGGTTGATGGGTCTGGTGCTGGGGCGGAAGGCCTTCGGGTTTGGTATCGCTCATGCTGTCCTCCATGTATGGATGGCTTATAGTAAAAAGTCGATACGAGCCGGTCTGTAGTCCCGCACCCTGATGTGGGTGCGGCCGCTCACTGACGGTGATGACGGAGAGGCTGAAGATGAGGTCAACGCATATTCTTGGGCGCAGCTCTTCGTTGACGGTATCGCTTTGCGCTCGCTCCATCAGCGTGCCCGGTGCCGAGCTGGTGCTGCGCCTGCCCACCATTGCGCCCGATCCCAAGACGCGCGTGATCGTCAACTGCGCAGGCCGCACGCGCAGCATCATCGGTACGCAGTCGCTGGTCAATGCAGGCCTGCCCAATCCGGTCCATGCCTTGCGCAATGGCACCATCGGCTGGACGCTGGCGGGGCAGGCGCTGGAACACGGACAGGCACGCCGTTTCCCGGAAACGGTCGAGGCCAGCCAGCGCGAACAGGCGCGGCGGCAGGCGCGCAGCGTGGCCGATCATGCCGGCGTCAAGCGCATCCCGCTGGCACGGCTGGCCGAACTGGCGCAGCCGGACCGCACCGTCTATCGTTTCGATGTACGGACGCCCGAGCAATACCGATCCGGACATCTGCCGGACTTCCTCTCCGCGCCTGGCGGGCAGCTGGTGCAGGAGACCGAGATGAATGCCCCCGTGCGTGGTGCCCGCATCCTGCTGGTGGATGACGATGGCGTACGTGCTGACATGACCGCCTCCTGGCTGGCACAGATGGCGTGGGAAGTGGTGGTAGTCGACGGCGTGACGGCGGCCGATTTCACGGTCAGCGGCGACGCCCCGCGCGCGCTGCCGGTGGCGGCACTGCGGCCCGAGCAGCGCATCAGCGCGCAGCAGTTGCAGCGCTGGCTGCAGGCCGATGACGGCACGGTGGTGCTGGATGTGGCCCTGAGCGCGCGCTATGTGGCCGGACATGTTCCGGGGGCGTGGTTCGTGCTGCGCTCGGAGATTGCGGCGGCAGCGCGCCGCTTCCCCTCGGCCACGCGCTTCGTGATCACTTGCGGTAGCGCCTTGCTGGCGCAGTTTGCGGTGCCGGACCTGCAGGCGCTGGTGAGCCAGCCGGTGTTCCTGCTGGAGGGCGGCAATGCAGCCTGGTCACAGGCCGGTCTGCCACTGGAGAAAGGCGAGACCCATCTGCTTTCGCCGCGCATCGACCGCTATCGCCGTCCCTATGAAGGTACCGACAATGCGGCCAGCGCCATGCAGGCTTATCTCGATTGGGAATTCGGCTTGGTGGAACAATTGGCGAGGAATGGGACGCATGGGTTCTTCGTGATCTGAAGAACGCGTGTCGTCTGGAAGAAATTTGATCGTTCAAGCTTGAAATGAAAAACGGCCCACCGAAGTGGGCCGTGTTCCATATCATCTGTCCTGTGGGGGAGGCTGACGCCCGCGTGTCCACAAGCTCACCGAAAAATGGTAGCACACGCGCCAACGGATAGGTAGATGGAACATGGGCAATACCTTGACGGCATCGCAAATCGACAACATCATCGGCGCGCTTTCAGCCACCCGACTGGCGACTTTCCACAGCGCGGCAGGCTTTTCAGCCAATACCCATCCCATCGACAAGTACAGCTGGCATGCCTTGATGTCTGCGGCCTTCTTTGCGTCATTGCATGTGTGCGTGGTCACTGTCAGGAATGCCGTGGACAGCGCCCTTTGCAGTACCTATGGGAAGGACTGGCCATGGAATCGCAATTTCGAGCGCAGCCTGCCCAATCCCAAAGGACCGCATTTTCAGCCGCAGTCCGAGTTGATGCGTGCGCGGGGCAAAATGCAGAGCGGTGCCACAGGCAAGGTGATCGCCGAGCTCAGGTTCGCTTTCTGGTGCCATCTGTTCACCGTGCGCTATCAAGGACGTATCTGGGACAGTCAGATCCTGCATTGCTTTCCCAATTTTCCGCATCCGGTTCGGCCCGCACAAGCCCGGCAGGTGATTCACGCGGAACTGGAGCGCTTGCGCAGGTTCCGCAACCGTATCGCTCATCACGAGCCGATTCTGGCCGATCCGCTGGCACATCTGCAGTCGAGCATCCAGTCGCTGCTGCATTGGCGTTGCGCCGATCTCGCTGGTTGGCACGCGCAGTGGGAAACGGTCACTCGCGATTTGCAGTGCAAGCCGTGAACGCGGATCGCGATGCGATGCGATGAGACTGTCCGTCTCGTTTGCAAGATAACTTGTCGCTTAACAGCGTCACATTGTTGTCACAGGAATGAAATATGATCCGCGGTCTATCCAAAAATCACGACGCGGGCGAGCACGGTGGAAAGTCATTTCAGTCTGACTCCGGCGACAGGGAGCAAGTTGTTCCAACCGACAGCGGGAGCGCTGGCGGTCCAGGTGCCGGTGGTGCAGTTCGATGAGAACAACGCTACCGTCCTGGAGATCTTCGGCCAGCACAAGGAGCTGGTGAGCCTGCCCGTGGTGGAGCGGCAGCGGCCCATCGGGCTCATCAGCCGCCACATCTTCATGTCCCAGATGTCCAAGCCGTATCACCGCGAGCTCTACGAGCGCAAGAGCTGCATCGCGTTCATGGACAAGGACCCCCTCATCGTCGAAGCCGATACCCCCATCGAGACCCTGGGCGCACTGGCCGTGGCCTCGGGCGACAAGACCCTGGCCGATGGTTTCATCATCGTTGAACAGGGCCAGCTGGCCGGGCTCGGTGCGGGCCTGGCGCTGATGCGCGAACTGGTGGCGATGCAGGAAGAGAAGAATCGCCAGGTCATGCAAAGCATCGACTACGCCAGCGTGATCCAGCGCGCCATGCTGAGCGCCTCGCGCGCGGCCATGACCGAGGCGCTGGCCGATGCCTGCCTGGTATGGGAACCGCGCGATGTGGTCGGCGGCGACTTCTATCATTTCGAACCGCATCCCGGCGGCTGGTTTGCTGCGGTCGCGGACTGCACCGGCCATGGCGTGCCGGGCGCCTTCCTGACCCTGATCGCTTCGTCGTCGCTGAAGCAGGCGCTGGAACTGCACGGCCCGCATGATCCGGCGCGTCTCATGCGTGAAGTGAACCGCAGCATGAAGCGCGTGCTGGGACAGCACGGCCAGTCCGGCAAGCCCTCCGAATCGGACGACGGCATGGATGCCTGCTTCTTCTGGTTCGACAGCGCCACCCGCACCCTCACCAGCAGCAGCGCCAAGATGCCGCTGTTCCTGCTGGTGGCCGATGGCACCGAGGTGCTGACCATCGAAGGCAAGCGCGTCGGTCTGGGCTACGTCGATACGCCCGACGACATGCAGTGGGACAACCACAGTCAGCACCTGGCGCCGGGGTCCATGATCTTCGTCTGCACCGATGGCGTGATCGACCAGATCGGCGGCCCCAAGCACATCGCCTTCGGCAAGCAGCGCCTGCGCCGTACCCTGCTCGAACACGGCAGCCTGGCCATGCCTGCGCTGGGTCGCGTGGTGATGGATATCCACGCACATTACCAGGGCACGCAGCGGCGGCGTGACGACATCTGCTTCTTTGGCGTTCGCCTGGATGCCGCGCAGCCAGGCTCTCAACAAGACTCTCAACACGGAACACACGCATGAACGGTATCCAGCAGGAGTGGACGGAGCTCCATAGCTATGTCGCACGGCGCGACCTCGTCTTCTACTACGTCGGCTATTTTTCCCAGACCATCATCGCCGCCATGGCCGAGGCCGTGAAGCTGCGCGCCGAGCACACCGGTGCGCTGGCGCAGACCCGCCGCAAATTGTTCTCTTCCTTCATCGAGATGGCGCAGAACATCGTCCACTACTCGGCAGATCTGCATGAGAAGGAAGGAAAAGTCACAGAGCCGCCAATGCGCCATGGTGCGGTCTTCATCACCCAGACCGACGGCCACTACTTCCTGCATTGCGCCAATCCGGTCGATGCGGAAATGGCCGACAAGCTGCGCGCCAAGCTGGAGCATCTGCGCTCGCTGACCAACGATGAAATCAAGGCCGCCTACAAGGAAATGCTGCGCGCCGAAACACCGGCCGACAGCAAGGGCGCGGGCCTGGGTTTCCTGACGGTGGCGCGCGATGCCAGTGCACCGCTGGACTTCGAATTCTCCCAGCCCGCCGCCGATGGCGCGCAGACCTTCTATCTCCGGGCCACCATCTGAGGGCCCGCTGCCTCTGACACACGACACCATGGACAATTTATTCATCGCCGCCAGCGCCAGCTCTCCCGAAGTGGATTTCCGCTTCGACCAGCGCACGCTTTCGCTGAAGGGCGAATCCTATCCCGAGAATGCCGCCCAGTTCTGGGGCGAGATCATCACCACCTTGCGCCGCTTCCTGGCCGACGATGAGCAGGGCAGCACCATCACCGTCAACGTGGCGCTGGCCTACTTCAACAGCTCCAGCACCAAGATGCTGTTCTCGCTCTTCGATGCGCTCAACGAGAAGGCCGAGAGCGGCACCGAGGTCGTCCTCAACTGGTACCACGACGAGGAAGACGACACCATCTTCGAATTCGGCCAAGAGCTGCAGGAAGATTTCGCCGCGCTGGTCTTCCACGATCACGCGGTACAGAGCTGATGGACGGCGGCGACCTTTTCGCGGCCGAAGCCGAAGCCCTGCACCGCGCCAATGCGGTGCTGGCCGATCCTGCCAGCGACCCGGCCAGCCATCGCGCAGCGCTGGAAGAACTGGTGCAGCACTATGGCCAGCTGATGCGACAGAGCCGCCGCCTGATTTCGCGCAGCGACCGCACCGAGCGCGAACTGAACCTGCTCAATGCGCGCCTGCAGCAATTGAGCGACGAGCTGGACTACAAGGCGCGCCACGACAATCTCACCGGTGCACTCAATCGCGGCGCAGTGTTCGAGCAGGCGCACCAGATCCTGCAGCAATCTCCGATGTCGCTGGTCGTGCTGGATATCGATTTC
Organism: Herbaspirillum sp. UBA812; assembly: GCF_002296545.1. Taxonomy (NCBI): domain Bacteria; kingdom Pseudomonadati; phylum Pseudomonadota; class Betaproteobacteria; order Burkholderiales; family Oxalobacteraceae; genus Herbaspirillum; species Herbaspirillum sp. UBA812. The sequence goes on from NZ_DBIC01000275.1 coordinate 8,230, forward strand.
TTCAAGCGCATCAACGATGAATTCGGCCATCCGGCCGGTGACGCGGTGATCCGCGAACTGGTCGCGCGCCTGCGCACCACGCTGGCAGGCAATGGCGTCATCGGGCGCGTCGGCGGTGAAGAGTTCACCATCCTGCTGTCCGGCGTGGCACTGGAGCAGGCCGTGATCCTGGCCGGACGGATCCGCCAGGCGATTGCCGGTGACCGCTTCCAGTGCCTGCCGGCGCGGCCGGTCACCTCCAGCTTCGGCGTGGCCTGGGCCGCCGCCGGCAGCGATTTCGAGGAAGCCTACGCGCGCGCCGACCAGGCCTTGTATCAGGCCAAGCGCGGTGGACGCAATCGGGTGGAGTCGGAGGAGTCGGTCACCGGCTGAGCTCCGGTGACCGTGATGGAGCAGGGGCAGGGTAAGTGGGCGGCATCGGCCGCCCCGTCAGTTTTCTTCACTCAGTAGCGCGTCATCGCCGCTACCAGCGCGGCCAGCGAGCCCGCGTTCATCTTGCGCATGACCTGCTGGCGATGGGCTTTCACGGTCCGTTCCGAGGTCCCCAGTTCGGCGGCGATCTGCTTGTTCAGCCGTCCTTTTACCAGACGTTCCAGCACTTCGCGTTCGCGCCGGGTCAGGGTCTTGAGTCGCTGGTGGTGCTCCTGCTGCTGCCGCATCTGCGGGCCCGATTCATCGAAGGGCATCAGCGCCCCGCGGAAGGCTTCCACCAGCTGCTGGCGTACCATCGGCTGGGTGCCGGCATCGCCGGCCGGAACGCTCATGAGGCGCTGGCCGGGGTCGTGCGGACCGTAGCGCTTGTCCTCCGGGGAGGCGGCCGGCGGTGCGCCGGTGATGACGATCAGCGGCCGGCCCAGTTCACGTTCATCCAGCAGCGAGCGCAAGCGCGGCGCATCGAGGTTCTGCATGTGGACTTCCAGAACCAGTCCGCCACGCGCGGTACCGGTGGTGTGCTGCAGGAACTGGTCGGCCGAGGGGTGATGGGCGACATGGAATCCGGCGGCTTCCAGCAGCCGGACCAGCGGTCCGCCGTGAGAATCTTCACCACCGACGATATGAGCGAGATGTGCAGTTGTCATGTTTTTCTTCCTTGACCGATAGGGACGCATCGAACGGGTTCAATGGGCTTCACCGCTCCCTTGCCGGGGAAACTGTTGCAGTTGACAAGGACATGCGGGAAGAAAAACGCAGTTTTACCGGGATGTCGAAAATAGTCGACGAAGCTTGAAATTCAGGCCGGTAAGTTCAAATTTATTCGGAAATTTCCTCGTTATTTTTCGAGATCGCGTTGCGTCGCAGCGACCGATGGGGACGGACGGCCGACACAGCGGCCGGATCGCGATCAGGACGGCGGCCATCTCTCTCCTGCCTTGCGGCTGCATGCGCAGCGCCAGCGCCAACGCCGATGGCCGGCTCAGGGCCGGCTGTGTTGTTCGTACGGTGCTGCAGCGGGGATCAGGACGCTGAGGACTGCAAGGCAGCGTCCTCGGCGGGGGTGGCGCAATACACCTGCGCCCGGCCGTGCGCTTTGGCCTGGTACAGGTTCTGGTCGGCCAGGGCAATCAGCGCGGCCGGCGTGCTGCTGTGACCGGGTACATCGACCGAGGCCACGCCGATGCTGAGCGTGACGAATTCGCTGGCGTCCGAGCGGGCATGCGGCAGGTGCAGGCGGGCCACGGCGTCGCAGACGTCGCGTGCCAGTTTCAATGCCTGCTCGCGGCCTGCCATGGGCAGGATGCAGGCAAATTCCTCGCCGCCGTAGCGCGCCACGCAATCATAGCTGCGGTGGAAGTTGCTGCGGATGGCGTGCGCCACTTCGGCCAGGCAGTGGTCGCCGGCCTGATGGCCGTAGTGGTCGTTGTATTTCTTGAAGTAGTCGATATCGATCATCAGCAGCGACATGGCCTGGCCGGAGCGCTTGCACAGCTCCCATTTCTCGGCCAGCTCGCTGTCGAACTTGCGGCGGTTGAACAGGCCGGTGAGCGAATCGGTGACGGCGATGTTGCGGTAGAAGTCGGATTGCAGTTTCAGCGTCAGGTGCGTCAGCACGCGCGCCTTGAGCACCGTGCCGTTGATCGGTTTGCTGATGAAATCCACGCCGCCCGCATCGAAGCCCTTGACCTCGTCTTCCTCGCTCTGCAAGCCGGTCAGGAAGATCACCGGAATGCCCAGCGTGGCGGTGTTCTGCTTGAGCCGTTCGCAGGTCTCGTAGCCGTTCAGGCCGGGCATGTTCACATCCATCAGGATCAGGTCCGGCACTACCTTCTCGCACAGCTCGATGGCCTGCAGGCCGCTGGTGGCCATGAAGATCTCGTAGTCGCCCTTGAGCAGGGCATTGGCGAGACGGATGTTGATGGGCTGGTCATCGCACAGCAGTACGCGCGGACGGCTGCCGCGCAGGGATGAGAGTTCTTCCAGGATGCGTTTCAACGAGGTTCTCCGAAATGGTCATCGAGATGGGCCAACGCCGCCGGGAAGTCGAGTTTCTCGATCAGTTCCCACAACTGCTGGTAGCGCGTCTGCTGCATCAGCCCATGGCGCTTGCCGATGGCTTCGGCCAGGTCCAGCGCTTCAAGGTTGCTCGACAATAGCAAGGCCCGCAGCGCCTGCCTATCAGGAAAATCGGAAGCCTCTGCTGTCGCTGTCGCCGGCTCCGCGCCGGCCTGCGGCGCAGCCGGTCCCGATGAGCCGGAAACCCCCTGCAGCGCCTGCATCGCCAGTTGCTGCAAGACCACACCCGCATCGCGCCGTACCGCCCCCAGCTCCTCTTGCCAGGCCGTGGGAATGACATTGGAGCTTGTACTTTGGCCAGCCCGGCACACGCGCTCGATCCCGGCGAAATAAGCGGCCAGGCCGCTGGCCCCGATGGTGGCGCACAAGCCCTTGAACGCATGGGCGGCCTGCTCGATGCCGCCCGGCGAAGCCTGCGCCAGCGCCGCGTCGTAGTCCGCGAAGAGGCGCTCCAGTTCCGGCCCGGCGGCATCCAGCGTGGTGCGATAGACGTCGCTGGCCTGACGGTAGCGGCGCATCAGGTCAGCGTAGACGTCGACCTGCTGGCGGTCGGCGGGCTGTACGTCCACGCGCGTAGCCTCGGCGGGCAGCGTCTCTTGCGCAGCGATGCTGCGGTCATGCTGGAGATGCGACAGCAGTGTCGGCACCAGCGTACTTACGTCGATGGGCTTGGCGATGTGACCAGCCATGCCGGCTGCAATACAACGGCGGCGGTCTTCCGGCGAGGCATTGGCGGTCATGGCCAGGATAGGAATGTGACGCAGGTCCTGCTGGCGGCGGATGCGACGGGTGGCTTCGATACCGTCGATGCCGGGCATCTGCAGATCCATCAGGATCAGGTCGTAGTGGCGCTCGGGATCGCAGGCCATGGCCACGCCGGTGCTGCCATTCTCGGCGCAGCTGATGTGCGCGCCATACAGGGACAGCAGGCCGGTGGCAACCTGGCGATTGACGGCATTGTCTTCCACCAGCAGGATCTGCACCCCTTCCAGTTCGCGCGCGGTCTCGCCGGCGGGCGCATGCTCGGCCTGCGTGTGCTCGTCCGCTGCACGCGCCTGCGACAGCGGCGTGGCGTCCTCGATCTCCATGGGCAGGTCGAACCAGAAGCGGCTGCCGCGTCCCGGTTCGCTGCTCACCTGCAACTGGCCGCCCATGAGCTGCACCAGATGGCGGCTGATGGCCAGCCCCAGCCCGGTGCCGCCATAGCGGCGGGTGGTGGAGGCTTCGGCCTGGGTGAAGGCATCGAAGATGTCCGTCAGACGTTCCGGAGCAATGCCGATGCCGGTGTC